>JAZSCE010000060.1:0-15955 GCA_045602725.1 Faecousia sp.
GCTTTTTTAAGCCTCCCTTGTGTAAAGGGAGGTGGCATTTTCGTAAGAAAATGACGGAGGGATTGCTTTTTTGACAATGACAATCCCCCAGTCAGAAATCAAAGATTTCTGACAGCCCTGCCGGGCCCGCACCCCTTTTGTCCGCTTCGCGGACATTTTCCCCGCTAACGGGGAAATCAACCCTTTACACAAGGGGGCCTTAAATTTAACAAACTGTATTTTCGCCGGAGGCAGCGCCTTCGCCCAAAACATCGGAGAAATAGGCGTCCAAAACTGCCTTGGCGATCTGCGCCATCGTAGAGCCGTGGCCGGCTTTCTCACCGTAGACCACAATGGCGATCTCAGGATCTTCGTAGGGCGCGTAGCAGACGAATGCACCGTTATCGGAGTAGGCATCGCCGGCATCGGTCTGTGCCGTACCGGTCTTGGCGGCAACGGCAATGGGGAAATCCTGGAAGTATCTTCTTACAGCACCCTCCGTAATGACCATCCGCATACCCTCGGTATAGGCGGCGTAGGCCTCGTCGGAAATCACCAGGCGGCTGGCTTCCACCGGCTCGTTGGTGTAGGTAACGCTGGAATAGTCCGCATCCAGCACCCGGCTCAGGAAGGTGGCCTGATAGCGCACACCCCGGTTTGCCAGCGCAGCGGTGTATGCGCATAGCTGAACGGGTGTAAAGGAATTGATAGACTGGCCGATGGAGGCCATAATTTGGTCCGCAGCGTACCAGCGGCCCAGGTCGGTATTGCCCTTGTGCAGCGCCAGCTTATTTTCGGGATTGGCACGGATGCCGGTCTTTTCAGACAGCTCAATGCCGGTCTTTTCGCCCAGGCCCAAACCCTTGGCAACCCGGTCCATCACGTGGATGTCCAGCTTGTCACCAATGGTGTAGAAATAATAGTTGCAGGAATCCCGCAGCGCTTCCATCGCATTGATGGCGCCGTGGGTAGAATGGCTGGTGCTCCAGATCAGACAGTCAGCGGTAAAGCCAGAGGCTTCATACTTGCGGTAGGTACCCTGGTCCACAATGGTTTGTGTCCGGGACATTACCTGGCTGTCGATGCCGGCGATGACCATAGCCATCTTGTAAGTAGAGCCGGGGGGATAGGTGGCCTGCAATGCCCGGTTATACAGCGGGGCAAAATCGGTCTCCAAAAGGGTGTTGTAATCTTCCCGGAATGTGGAAAGGTCGTAGGTCGGATAGCTGGCGCAGGCCAACATCTGACCGGTTTTCACATCCATCACCACAACCGCGCCGCCTTCGGCATCGGAGCCGTCGGGCTTTTTCTGCCCTTCTGCCAGGTTTTCACCGCTTTGCCGCAGCTCGGTGAACAGGGCTTTCATCTGCTCTTCCGCCGTGGTCTGCACATTCAGGTCGATGGAAAGCTCCACATTCTGTCCGTTGACAGGTCGCTGCTCCACGCCGTCTACGACTTTATAGTAGGAATTCACCAGGGTGCCGTCGGCGGTACGCTCGTCAATACGGATGCCGTCCGTGCCGTGGAGATATTCTTCAAACGCTTCCTCCAAACCGCTCTGACCAACCAGCGCATCCAGGGGATAGCCTGGCAGGGGCTTGTAAATTTCGTTCCACTGGTCCTTGGTCATAGGGCCGATATAGCCCAAAATGTGGGCGGCATATTTGGTATTGTATGCTCTGACATTGGAGGACTCCGCAATCAGGCCGGGAGTATTCAGCTCCAGCAGCGCATATAGCTCCTGGTTGCTGGCATCCTCAAGGAAAATATACAGAGGCAGGGTCTCAATGATGCCTTGCCGCAGATCCAGCTCATAGCGGATGCCGATGACAGCTCTGGCGTCCTCATCGGACCAGGATTCGGGAATATTATAGCTGGCGCGGAGCTTGCGGATCAGCAGGGGCGCAGTAATATCCGAGTCCAGGCCGCCGCTCTTTTTGGGCAGATATGCCTGGAAATAGCTCTGCCAAGTGGAATTGTAATCACTGAGGGTGTATTCAAAGGGCAGTTCCTTTGTAACGGGAAAATGGTCGTTATATTCGATGTTCATTTTCCGGCACATCTGCACCAGCTCCAGCAGCCGGTCATTGGTGTCGGCGGCGCTGCAGATGATATAGTGATTCAGCACCAGGTCATAGCTGGCACGGTTGGTCACCAGCACATTGCCGTTGCGGTCCAAAATATTGCCCCGGGCGGCCTTGACGCGGGTTTCTGTGGTGAAGATCTTGGTGTTATCCACTTTGCCGCCGGTTTCGGCTACCTGCATATCGTAGAGCGCAAAGGAGAAAAAGCCCAAAATCAGACAGAAAACCACAAAAATAATGGTGATGCGGAAGCGTGTTATTCTTTCCATGTTTCGCCTCCAATTTTACCGATGGCGGTGAATACCGGGTACAGCACCGGGATTACCAGCCAGCCCAGCACACCGGTCAGCAGGAAGTGAGGAAATGCGCCTGCTGTGGTATGCTCCAGGAACAGACCTACCAGAAACAGCCCGATTTCGTACAGCAATACCGCCACGGCTGCACCCAAATAGATAGCGCCGAAGCTGTAGCGCAGATAGCTCTGTCGCAAAATTGCCACGATCACACCCAAAACCGTCAGCAGCGCAATGACATACGGACCCGGCGCAGAGCCGGAAAATTGGTACACGCAGGAGCTGACCAGCGCAAAAATGCAGCCAACCTCCGGGTCCAAAATGACGCACATCAGCAAAATGCCGTAGGCCACCAGGTCGGTAGTGGTGCCGAAAATGCTGACCCGGCTCAGGATCACATCCTGCACTACGGATAAAAATACCAGTGCAGCCGTGATCAGCAGCCATTTCAGCACTTGCAGCCGCTGTTGCTTTGTAAGATAGAGATTCCGAAGCCAGGAACGGTTTTTGTCCGGCCGGAACTCGTGTTTTCTTCTAAATAACATAATTTTACGACCTTCCAAACTGGGTCAGAATGAATACCTGCTCCAGCTTTGCAATATCTGCCGCAGGCTCCAAGATTGCGTACTTTTCCACGCCGGTGTCGGTGAAGCCCACCCCGACAACATTGCCGACAATCAGGTTCCGGGGGTAGACGGTAGAGCCGGCGGTGACCACCTGATCCCGGTTGGGGATAACGGCGGAGCTGGGCAGATAGTCCATCCGCAGCATATTCTCATAGCCCTGAGAATAGCCGCCGGTGACCAGGCCACTGTCGCCAGAGGATGCCAGCACCGCACTGATGCTCAAGGAGGAGTCCAGCACCGTCTTGACCACGCAGTAGTTGGGGCCAACCTCGGTAACCAGACCGACAACCTCTTTATTGGAGGTGATGGCGCACATACCGGGCTCGATGCCGAAATTGCTTCCCTTGTTGACAGTGAAATAGCTGGTCCAGTCCGTAGAGCTGCGGGAGATGATGTAAGCATCCACCAGCTCATAGCCTTCCTTATCCAGCTCCAGCCCCAGCAGATCCTTCAGCCGGGCAATTTCACGCTCCATAGAGTCGGTCAGCAGGGCGTTTTCCTTCATTTGGGCAATCTGCTGCTTCAGGGCGGCATTTTCTGCCTCCAGGGCCTCATAGCGGAACATATAGTTATAGAATCGCTCTGCCTGGGCGGTCAGATTGCTGGCGCCGGTGCGCAGGGGGGTAAGGATACCCTGCACAGCCTTGTCCGCCGGGGTCTTGCCCAGCAGATTGCCGATGATGGCAAGGCCTGCCGTCAGCAAAACTGCCACGATCAGAACGACTTTCACTTTGGTTGTGAAAAAATATTTCATAGCGAACTCCTTACATTAGCTCCGGTGCGATTTCGTGCAGAATCTTCCACAGGCGGCACACCGGCAGACCCATTACATTGTAGTAATCGCCTACCATTTTCTCAGCGAACAGCGCCGCGCCGCCCTGGATGCCATAGCTTCCGGCCTTATCCATAGGCTCGCCGGTGGCGACATAGGCATCAATTTCTACCGTGGACAGCTCCCGGAAATGGATATCCGTGACCTCGGTGGCGGTGATTACGGTTTCACCCCGGAGCACACACATTCCGGTCATCACCTGGTGATCCCGGCCGGACAGCAGTTGCAGCATCGCCCTGGCATCGGTTACATCCCGGGGCTTACCCAGCACGCGGCCTTCGCAGACCACGATGGTGTCGGCGGCAATGACGATATCGTCATCGGCTCGCTCTACGGCTTCTGCTTTGCAGCGGCTGACTCTCGCCACCTCGTCATAGGGCGCCTTATTTAGGTCCATTGTTTCGTCAATATCCGCAACCTGTACGGTAAACGGCAGGCGGAAAAGCCCCAAAAGCTCCTTGCGCCGGGGCGATTGGGAGGCAAGAATCAAGTTCATAGATTAGTCCTTTTCTTTCATACCCCGCAGGTACAGTCCTCTTGTGCAGGAGCCGGGGTCAAATACAGGCGGATTGGCCAGGGCATTGAGCACCTGATCTACCTCCCGGGGGTTTTCTGTGGTGAAATACAGCCGGACCGCCCAAACGCCCAGCTTGCTCAGATCCTTCTGCCGATCCAGCCAGTTCAGCTTTTTACCGTTGAGCAGCACGCTGCGGCACTTATCGCCGTCCCGGATGATGGGAAAATCAGCGCCGGTCTTGTCCACCAGCCTGGTGATTGCGTGGCTGCAGGTGCAGGTGCCGGTGCGGTTGCGGATCAGGCAATTTTCCGTCACCATCAGGGGCAGACGGCCATAGGCGAAGATCTCGCAGGGCACAGCCTTGCTGACATCCCGGATCTGCGGCAGGGTCATCTCAAAGCTGAGGGTTGCGGATTTTGCGCCCAGCTCCTTCATCAGGTTTACCGAGGCGGAATTGTAAAGATTCAGGCCGAAATCGGCTCGGATCCGCATTCCGGCATCCCGGACAGGCAGCACCAGGCCCAAATTGCCCACCAGCGCTTCCCGGATGCCCATATTGGCCACCAGCTTAAGGTCATCCCGCAGCTTTGCCATTTCGTGATCGTGAACGATTCGGGGCAAAACCGCCGCAACGGTGACCTTTTGGGTCAATTCCCGGAAGGCGATAGGATTCTTCACCAAAATGTGCAGCGGCACATAAAGCACCTCCGGCTTCTGCGCCAGCAGCTTGGGGGTGATCTGATTCAGTTCGGTGATCTGCACCGTCAGGCTGGGACTTGCCCGCCGACCCTCGTAATGGGGGATCTTCTCCGGGCGATTCAGCTTCGGCGGCTCCCAGCGGGCACGCATTGCCAGCAGCTGATTCAGCGCATCCCGGCGCATCTGATTGATGGCGGCGGCGGACAGCGTCACACCGGGCTGAATTTTTGCGGTGACGGCATTGCAGATAAAGGGTGTGCCACCGGTCTTTTGCAGCCGCTCTGTCAGCGCTTCTTCCGTCAGCGGTGTGGTGCGTGCCACCTGGGGCAGCGGACCGCTGACCGTACATTTGCGGCCCTCCGGGTCCGTGACTGTCAGGGTGCAGACCCGGTCGGTAATGGTGGCGTCGAAATCCACATTTACCAGGGGATTTTCGGTAGCTTCGTAGCTTTCCCGCACCTTTTTCAGCCAGTTGGGATTGTCGTAGCGATCCTCCCGGATGCCAAACATATCAGGGCCGGTCTGACCGGTATAATAGCCATCGGTGAAGCCCTGGCGATTGAATGCGGCGGCAAGGGTGTCCAGCATTTCCTGGGTTACATTGCCCTCATCCAGCGCCTGGCGATAAACGGCGGTAACAGCAGCCACATATTCCGGCCGCTTCATCCGGCCCTCCAGCTTGATGGAGGCAACGCCCAGCTTCTGCAGGTCATCCAGGTAGTGGACCAGGCAGTTGTCCTTCAGGCTCAGGGGGTATTTGCCATCGTGACGGCTGTAGCCGTAACTTTGGCGGCAAGGCTGTGCGCAGCGCCCCCGGATGCCGGAGCGGCTACCGAACATAGCGGACATATAGCACTGGCCGGAATAGCACATACATAGTGCGCCGTGGCCGAAAACCTCGATCTCAATAGGGGATTTGGAGCAGATGAAGGCAATATCCTCCCGGCTCAGCTCCCGGCTCAGCACCACCCGGGACATACCCATAGCGGCGCAAAATTGCACACCCGACAGACTGTGGACGGTCATTTGGGTGGAGCCGTGCAGCGGCACAGAGGGGGCGATCTGCTGACAGAGCTGGATCACACCCAGATCCTGCACAATGAAGGCATCCACACCTACGGAGGCGGCGTGCCGAATCAGCTGAGTTACCTCGTCCAGCTCCCGGTCGGACACCAGGGTGTTCAGCGTCAGATGGACGGCAACGCCACGAATATGGCAATACTTAACGGCCTCCGCCAGCATTTGCAATGTGAAGTTTTTTGCGCCCTGACGGGCATTAAATGCGCCGCTTCCCAGGTACACTGCGTTGGCACCGTTTTGTACGGCAGCGTGCAGCGCCTCCATAGAGCCGGCAGGAGCCAAAAGTTCCAGCATAGCGATTTCTCTCCATTATGGTATACTTACAAACAGTATAGCATATCCCGGCCGTAAGATAAAGTACAATCCGTGAATTTTTTGCAAAAAAATAAGACCAATAAAAAGGCCCCCTCTGACGAGGGGGCTGTCAAAAATCTATGATTTTTGACTGGGGGAGAGAATTCTCTCCCTCCGTCACGGCTTACGCCGTGCCACCTCCCTCGTTAGAGGGAGGCAAGGGTGCCGTCAAATTCTATATAATCTCTTGCTGTTTTCGAAGGTGATGCGGGCGGCTTCTTCAGCAGAAATGCCACGGATTTCCGCCAGCTTTTCCGCCATCCGGTAGAGCTTGCCCGGATCGTTGCGCCGACCCCGGAAGGGCTCGGGCGACATATAGGGGCAATCGGTCTCCAGCACGATGCGTTCCAGGGGAATTGCCTGGGCGGCTTCAATGGCCCTGCGGGCGTTTTTGAAGGTAAGCACGCCGGTGAAACCGATGTACCAGCCCAATTTTACCAGCTCCTGCGCCATCTGCGCAGAGCCGGAATAGCAATGGAATACGCCGGTGACGGTGGGGAACTGCTTGATGATGGCCATACCGTCCTCGTGGGCGTCCCGCTCGTGTACGATCACGGGCAGGTCAAGCTCCCTTGCCAGCTCCATTTGGGCAATAAACGCCTTTTTCTGCAGTTCCCGTGGGATGTCCTCATAGTGATAATCCAGGCCAATCTCGCCAATGGCTTTGACCTTAGGGTTAAGTTTACATAACATCCGATATTCTTCCAGAACGGCGGCATTTACCTCATCTGCGGCATCGGGATGAGAGCCAACAGCGGCATAAATATAGTCATAATCTTTGGCCAGCTGCACCGCTTTTTTGGAGGATTCCAGGCTGCAGCCGGGATTCATCAGAAGCCCGATGCCGGCTTGCGGCAAGCTGCGCAAAACTTCCGCCCGATCCTCGTTAAAGGACCGGGAATCCATATGGGCGTGGGTGTCAAACAGCATTCTCTTTCTCCTCCATCACGGCAACGTAGCAGCCGTCGATGATCAAAATTCTTGGGTCATTGGGATCAAAATCGGTTTGGTACAGGTAATCGCCCAGGCCCTTGCCCAATAGCTTGGCGTAGGCTTCCTTCAGCACCCACAGCCGCAAAATGGCGGCATCCGGGTCGGCTGCTGCGGCGTGCCTGCGCTGCTCATTTTCCGATAAAATTTTTCTTGCCAAGGCAGGGGAAACCCTGCGGCTGAGCTCCTCCGCATCCAGGCCGATATTCTTTTCGCTGAGGCAGCAAAATGCGTGGAATTTTGTATGAGAGATGGAAAAATGTAACTTTTTATCCACAAAATAGGGCTTTCCCAGCTCTGTTACCGCAATTTCCGGAACATTGCCACCGCAAAGCTGCGCCAGCAGCTCTCTGCCCACAGTATGCCCGTCCCGGCCGTTCAGCCGGGCAAACGCGATGCGCATCTTACCACCTCCAATGGCTATAGTATACGGCAAAAAACCCCCCGGGTCAAGCGCCGTCTGCCAGCGCTACGATGGCTTGCGCCAAAGCGTTGGCTGCCAGCTTGGCTTCTTCCAAGGTGTTGCCGGCTGCGCCCACCTCGATCAGGAGGCTCCCGGCGGTCATATCCATATTAAAGCGCTCGCTGCGCAGGGATACCGGGCGGCTGATGCCGGGGTTTTCCCATTCCAAAAGGGCGGATAATTTCAGCGCCAGGGATAGACTCTCCTGCCAATTCGGATTGTGATTCCCGTTGCTGCCGGTGCCCACAACCATCATCAGCTGGGCAGATTTTTGCCCGCCTACGGTTGCCGAGGTGACCAGCTGGCCGGAGGTGCTGTCGGAGGCATCCCGGTGGATGTCCAGTACCATTTGAATGGATGGATATTGCACCAAGTAATTCCGGATACTGCTGCGGGCGCTGGAGTAGGAGGCATCGTAATCCGGGTGATCGTGGTAGTTTTCATCCTGCAGCACCCGGATGCCGTTTGCCTCCAGCACCCGGGCGATCTCGGCGCCAACGGCGATCATATTCTCCCGATCGTCCAGGCTGCGGTAGTTTTCCGTGCCGGCATACCCTTCGGTGGCGTGGCTGTGGAGGATCAGCACCGTGGGCTCACTCCCACGCAGGGAGAATTCGATGGGCTTGGTCAGCAGCGCTTCCAAATCCGGGCGATAATCGCAAAAATATTGCACACGCACCAGATCATCTTCGGAAAAGGCAGGCTTGTCTCGGGGCTCGGTGGGCTGCGTGGGCGGCTGGGTGGGGGGTTCCGGCTCTGTGGGCGCAGGCTCAGCCAGGTGGATGATTTTCCCGGTCTGCAAAAACAGCAGCACAGAGACTACCTCTTTTTGGCTCAGGGCCGTGGCTACCATATTAAAAATGCCGCTTTGCAGACATAAAATCAATCCACAGACACCGATTGCCAGCCGCAGCCGAAAATTGCGATCCATAAGCTCCCTCCAGATGATAAATAATAGGAAACGCCTTGCCTCCCTCATCACAGGGGGCCTTTTTGCACGGTCGTATAAAAAAAGAGAATTGAGGTCGGTTGACTTCAATTCTCTTTACGTATTCGGTTTGCTCCATTTGGGGCGGTCTTTCAGCTCCAGGCGCAGATTTTGGAAAAATGCTTGCAAAAGCTGGGCGCTTTCTTCCTCCATCACTCCGGATTCTACCGCAGGATGGTGGTTAAATTCCATCGAAAACAGACTGCAGACGGAATTTACCGCACCGAATTTTTTGTCCGATGCGCCATAGACCACTTTTGGGATCCGGGCGTTCAGAATCGCACCGGCGCACATTGCGCAGGGCTCCAGCGTCACATACAGGGTGCAATCCCACAGCCGCCAGCCACCCAAATTTTTGCAGGCATCGTTGATGGCCTCGATCTCGGCGTGGGCCAGGGCATTTTTATCCGCTTCCCGACGGTTGCGACCCCGGCCGACAATCTTGTCGCCCCTTACGATGACGCAGCCCACCGGCACTTCGCCCTCAGCGGCGGCTTCTTTTGCCAGCGCCAGGGCTTCCAGCATATATGTATTTTCCATAGCGCACCGCCTTTTCGTTTTCTATATCATAACCAAAAGGCGGTCATCCGTCAAGGCTCCATCAGCATTGCGGCAAAAAGAACAGCCAGCTCTTCCCGGGAGAAGGGTCGTGTACTGCGGTTATTCAGCCGCAGATCCGATGCGTTTACCCGTTCCAAAAGCAATTGTGTCAGCCGGGCCTCTTCCTCGGATGTGCCGGCTTTGCCGGTGACCAAAAAGTCGATGGTCACGCCGAAAATGTTTGCCATCTCGACAAGAACATCCAGCGCCGGCTCCCGCCGGCCCTGCTCGTACATTCCCACTGCGCTGGGGCTGATCTTCAGCATTTTTGCCAGCTCAGATTGGCTGATTCCCGCTGCGCGGCGCAGTGTAGCAATTCGTGGACCTAACATAAATACCACCTCATCATTAGCGTTAAGCCCAGTATAGCACATATTTTTCCAAAAAAACAGAAGAAAACCGACATCTACACAATTCGACGGATATTACACAAAGTGTGTAGTATACTCGTTCCGGGAATAGGGGCAAGCCACAGATTTTCTACAAGGAGGGGATGTAGATGGCGCAAACAATCCAGCCGGTTTTGTACATAGATACGCAGGCGCAGATCCCTGCCGGCTTCTGCGAGGAATGCGGTGGGGAGCTGTACCGCCCGGGGCTTATCTGCATTCGCTGCCAAAGAGATAACCCGTGAAACTGGCCGAAATGAGCCGGGAGTACCGGGAATCCGCCCGGCTGCTGCAGGATCGGCTTCGGCTGCTGCGGCAGATGCTGGCGAAAGCAGATGACCCGGAGGAGATCTGGCATATCAGACGCAGAATTGCAGAGTTGACCCCGATGCTGACCCAGATGAATGAGCTGGCAGAGCTGACGGAGCATTATTACGAAAGGGGGTATTGGCGCAGTGAGAAGTATACGCTTTGACGGAAAGCTATCCATTCGGTTGCCAAAAAAGATACAGCAGCAGCGGCTTCACCGGGTGATCCGGGAGGAGCTGACACAGCTACAGCGCTACACGGTGATTGCCTACTATTTCCGGGAGCTGACGATGGAGCAGATCGCCAAAGAGCGCCGTGTGAATAAAAGCACGGTCAGCCGCACCTTGCGGCGCGCAGAGGACAAGCTGCGCCGATTTCTGCAATATTGAGCAAAGCCGCAACGCAAGTTGCGGCATTTTTTTGCTATTTGCGGCGGGACCAAGGCCCCGCCCTACGCCCCCCTGAAAGGCAGATTGTAGGGCGGGGGTTTACCCCCGCCGCTTTTTTTTTCGGACGGCTATGGCCGCCCCTACAAAGGCGTATTTGTATCCCGTGGAAAGGCAAAAAGCACGCTGATGAAAATCAGCGTGCTTTTATAGATTATCTTACATACTCGATGACAACTCTGCGGTTGGGCTCGGTGCCGGTGGAATGGGTGGTGATGTTGTCCATATCCTGCAGGGCAGAGTGGATCACGTGACGCTCGTAAGCGTTCATAGGCTCCAGGGTGGTGCGGCGGCGAGCCTTCAGCACCTGCTGTGCCTTCTTGCGGGCGTGGCGGCTCAGGCTGTCCTCACGCTTTGCGCGGTAGTCCTCAGCATCCACATTGATGCGGATATGACCCTCAACGGTGCGGCCCACGGAGTAGTTGGCCAAATGCTGCAGCGCATCCAGCGTATCGCCACGGCGGCCGATCAGGTAGCCCAGGTCGGAGCCGGTGAACTCTACCTTGTAGGTATTGCCCTCTTCCTTCCAGGCGTGGGGAACTGCATCGGAGCCCATATGCTCCAAAAGTCCCTTCAGGAAAATTTCAATCTTCTCTTCCACAGAGCCGGGCTCGGCAGGTGCATAGACCTTCGGCTCAGCAGGAGCCTTGGGAGCTTCTGCCTTGGGCTCGTGCTTGCGCTCGGGCTTGCGCTCGGCCTTTGCGGGCTTTGGCTCTGCCTTGGGAGCAACGGGAGCAGGAGCAGGCTGCTGAGCAACGGGCTTTGCCTTGGGCTTGCTGCGGGAAGCGCTACTGAGTGCTACCCGGGGTGCCTCGGGTGCGGGATCGGGAGCTTCGTAGGTCACCTGGACCTTTGCGGGCTGGTTACCGATACCCAGGAAGCCGGCCTTTTCTCTGCTGATAACCTGTACGGAAACACTGTCCCGATCCAGGCCCAGCTGCGTCAGAGCGGCTTCAATGGCAAGATCAACGGTCTTGCCGGTGGTAATAATGGTCTTTTCCATATTTATTCCTCCGTAGTAGAGCTGCCGTAACGGTTGGGATCGTAGGCGCGGCCTTTGCAGTAAGGACGGTCAGGAATGCCGGACAAGGTGGTCTTTTCGGGCGCTTCTTCCGTCACGATACCGTGCTTTGCGTCATATTCCCGCTTTGCGGCGGCTTGGGCGGCCTCTTCGGCCTGCTGCTTTTTCTTCTGCAGCTTGCGCTTGCTGGTATTTTCGGTGATGCCTTCGGGGTTAGCGGCCCGTCTTTCTGCACGCAGGCGCTCCTTTTCCTCTTCGGCAGCCTGCTCAGCCAAATGCTTCTGCAGACGTTCGGCATCCTCAGCATCGTAAATCTTGCGGTAGTGCTTGGTCAGGATGATGTCCTCGATCATACGCAGAACACCGCCGACAAACCAATAGATGGAAAGGCCGGCAGGAACGGTAAAGCCGATCCACAAAGACATTGCAGGCATCATCCACATCATAACCTTGCTGGACTGATTGGACTGGGACTTCTTGGCGGTTTCTTTGTCCTCCATACCGTTTTCATCGGTAATGACGGAGTTGTTGGCACGCTGGGAAACGAACATGGACAGCACCTGCTGACCGGCAGAGACCACCGGAATCAGGAACAGGCCGATGTGTGCCCAGTCCCAAGCCCAAACGGCGGAATTGAAGATGTTGAACTGGGGCATTGCGCCCAGGTCCAGCTTCAGGAACGAGAAGTTGATACCGGCCAAAGTATTGGCGCTCAGTTCGGGCAGGGCAGCCTTGATCTGCTCTGCATACTGGGGAATCCACTGTGCGGCAACCACTTCGCTGTAGTAAGTGTTGCCGGTGAACAGGGCGGGATTTGCTTCCTGAATGATTTTGACGATTTGCTGTGCAACCTCAGGTGTTTCACCCAGCAGGTAAACGATAGGTTGACGGATGATCTGCAGTAGGGGGATCAGAATCAGCAGGGGAACAAGACTCCACAGACAGCCGCCGCAACCCATAGTTGCGCCTTCTTCCTTCTGCAGCTGCTGGATGGCTTCGTTTTGCTTTTGCTTGTCATCCGCATACTTTTCCTGGATCTTTTGGATCTTGGGCTGTATACGGGACATTTTCATAGTGCTCTTCTTGCTCTTTGCAGAGATGGGCAGCAGGATGATCTGCACCAACGCTGCGAAGATGATCAGTGCAACGCCGTAGTTGTTGGTCAGGTCGTACAGGAACGACAGCAGCCAACCAAACGGGACGGTAATGATCTTATCCATTCAAAATCTCCTTGTTATGGGACGGGGTCATAAGGATTGCCCTTGTAGAAAGGGTTGCAGCGCATCAGCCGCTTGAAAGCGAGCCAACCGCCCTTCAAAGCCCCGTATTTGTTGATAGCCTCATAGGCGTAGGCGGAGCAGGTGGGTATAAAACGGCAGGATGGACGGGTGTTGGGAGAAATATGCCGCTGATAAAAGCGGATCAGCAAAAGAAAGAGCTTTTTCATAAAAAACCTCACATTTCGCTGTCCGACGGCAGCAGGATACCCAGCTTTTCAGCCAATTGCAGATAAGCTGTGGTAAGTCTCGTAAACTCAGCGGTGACGGCTTTGGACCGGGCAACCACCACAATATCCCAGCCTGGCTGGAATTTGTCCTCGTTCAGGCGATAGACATCCCGAAGACGGCGGCGTACCCGATTACGGACCACAGCATGACCCAGCTTTTTGCTGACGGTGATGCCCACCCGATTGGCGTTTGTCCCGTTTTTCCGGGCGTAGAGCACAACGAAGCCGTTGGCAACGCCGCCGGTACGGTATAGCCGCTGAAAGATGTGATTGCGTTTCAGACTCCTGGAAAATTTCATATCATTCTCCCCTTAAAAAGGGAGTGGGGCGAATTGATTTTCGCCCCACTTATAGCTCCCATTTTCGCATTGAGCGATCATCGTGCTGTTTGGTAAACCCAAAAGCTGCTATCAGGCAGAAAGAACCTTGCGGCCCTTTGCACGGCGGCGGGCAAGAACCTTGCGACCGTTGGAAGTAGCCATTCTCTGGCGGAAACCGTGAACCTTGGAACGATGGCGGTTGCTGGGCTGGTAGGTACGCTTCACTTGGGATACACCTCCTGTTAAACACATTTATGCTCGACAGTCAAATTTGACCGCAGCGACACATATTTTTTGACCATAATTGGTCATGCTAGGGTATTATAGCCGAAAAAATCAAGAAGGTCAATATATTTTTTCCAAAAAGCCGGTTTTTGAACGGAAATTTGCCGATACATCATAATCCCCTAGGCAGAAATCTTTGATTTCTGCCAGCCCCCTTTACACAAGGGGGCCGTTTTTTGGATAATGCTTTGTAGATTTTATTCCGTCCACACAATTTTTTCTGTAGGCTCCTGGGTAGGCGCTTCCGTAGGTGCAGCCGTAGGCGCTTCCGTAGGCTCAACGGGAGGCTCTGTAGGCGCTTCGGTGGGCGCAGGGGTAGGTGCCTGCGTCGGCTTTTCGGTAGGGGGCTGCGTAGGCGCCTTGGTGGGCTTTTCGGTGGGTGCCCCGGTAGGCTTTTGGGTGGGTTTTTGCGTCGGCTCCTCAGTAGGTGCCTGCGTAGGCTTTTGGGTGGGTTTCTGCGTCGGCTCCTCAGTGGGCGCCTCCGTGGGTTCCTTGGTAGGCTTTTGGGTCGGCTCCTCGGTAGGCTCTACCGTGGGCTTCTGCGTGGGCTGGGTGGGGCTGGCATAGTTGGGCGGAATGTCCGCACCTGTAAAGGTGCCGTCCAGCTTGGAAAGAACACGGTCATATTCTACTGTGCCGGCCTCGTACGGCGTGGGCTGGTAGTTATTATAGTTGGGAACAGAGCTGACCCGGCAGGGGATGATGTTCAGCTCGCCCAGATGTACAGTGCCGTCCTTTTCCCGGATCACCTGCTGCTGCACAATGGCAGTATCCTTGTCCCGGGGGTTGCGGTTGCCGCCGAAGGAGAAGTTGCCAAGGCTGTACATAATAATGCCACCGTTGTACTGCTCAATTTTCTGCAGCACGTGGGGGTTGTGGCCCCAAACAATGTCACAGCCGGCATCAATTGCGGTGTGGGCAATATGGATCTGATTTTCATTGGGGCTGTAGATGCCCTCGTCACCACGGTGCAGCGCCAAAATAACGATCTCGGCGCCGTCGGCACGAAGCTGAGCCACCTCTTTCCGGAGGTCGGCTTCGTCCATCGTAAAGCTGATGGCGTACATACCGATCTTCAAGCCGTTTTTGGTGGTGAACAGCACGCTGCCCAAATGCTCGGCATACTTAATACCAGCAGCATCCAAAGCGGTTTTTGTAGAGGTCAGACCGGGCTGACCGTAGTCATAGGTGTGATTGTTGGCAAGGGACACCGCCTCAACGGAGCTGCCGGTGAGAATTTGGGTGTAAGCCAGCGGACCCCGGAAGCGGAAGCGCTTATCCTGGGCGGTGCCAACGCCCTTTTCTGCCAGCACGCCTTCCAGGTTGGTGAAGGTGCATTCGTCAGCGGCGAAAATATCCGCCACATTGCGGAAGGGATAATCGTAAATCGTGCCAACAACGTTGATAAAGTTATCGCGGCTGTCCCAATCGCCTTCTTCGGTGCCCAGGGTGCTGTCGCCGGTGAAGGTCAGCACAAAGCTGTCAAAGGACGGCTCGGTGGGCGCCTGGGTAGGGGCTTCCGTAGGCACTTCGGTGGGCTTTTCCGTGGGCGCTTCCGTGGGCACAGTAGTGGGCAGTGTGGCAGGAGGCGTGGTCGGCTTTGCGGGCTTCAGTGCGTCCAGACAAAATACGATCAGCAGATTGACTGCTAAGATTGCCGCCAATACGATGATGAGAATATATTGACTTCGTTTGTTCATAATGATCCACCTTTCAAGGGGCTTTTATCGAAGGATTACTGCTCCTGATTGCGTTTTTTCATCAGGTTGCGCATACGGATGCCGTGATCCAGCTCCCGCTTGCGGATGCGCAGACTCTTGGGGGTACATTCCAGCAGCTCATCGTCTGCCAAAAATTCCAGGCACTGCTCCAGCGACAGCACTCTGGGTGTGGTCAGGCGCAGGGCTTCGTCAGAGCCGGAGGCACGCATATTGGTAAGCTGCTTTTTCTTGCAGATGTTAACGGTCATATCTTCATTGCGGCTGCAGATGCCTACCACCATACCGGCATACACCGGTGTGCCGGCACCCATAAACAGCGCGCCCCGCTCCTGGGCGTTGAAAAGACCGTAGGAGCAGGCCTCGCCGGTTTCAAAGGCAATCAGGCTGCCGGTGAGCCGGCGCTCGATCTGACCCTTCATAGGCGCATAGCTGTGAAGCACCGAGGACATAAT
>JAZSCE010000061.1:0-12236 GCA_045602725.1 Faecousia sp.
ATTTGACAACTTGTTTCCTGCCTGACTCTCAACACCACAGACTCTCTGTATGGGCATCATTGCCGTTATCCCCGCCTCAACGGTTTGATATGAAGTTAGGAGTATTATAGTATACGGACACTTGTTTGTCAAGTGCTTACAGACAAAAAACCACCGGCTTTGGGCAGCGCACCATAGTGATAAATTGCCTGAAAAGGCGTGGATTCCCCCGATATTGCGCCAAAAAATCTTGAAATCCACAAAGGATTTCTGCGATCTTTTGTCTTATCTCAAGAGAATTCCCATCCTTTTCAGGTGCAAAGCAGTTTTGAAGTGGTAACTTTTTTGATTGACAAATAACAAAATTCCCGGAATGCTGACGCATTTCGGGAATTTTTGTGCAGTTAAGCGGAAAAAGGGGCGTTCAAAACCATTTTCTCACTATGGCGCGCTGCCCTTCGGGCGTGGCTTTTTTGCAGAAAATCCCATTGCGTTCCTATTGCAGATATGTTATAGTATACATATACAAAGTGAATGATTGTATAAATATGGAATTACAGGAGGTAATCTATGAATATCAACTATATCCATCCCGCTGACCAATTGGTTATGTTTATGCAGCGCATCTATGATAAAGGTATGACGACGACTTCCGGCGGCAACCTGTCCATCATTGATGATGACGGCAATATTTGGATCACCCCCGCCGGTGTAGATAAAGGCACTTTGACCCGCGGCGATATCGTCTGTGTTAAGCCCGATGGCACCTGCGTTGGCCCTCACAAACCCTCTTCCGAGCTGCCCTTCCACGCAGCCGTGTACAAAATGCGCCCTGACCTGCGGGCTGTGCTCCATGCCCATCCCCCGGCGTTGGTATCCTTCTCCATCGTCCGCAAGCTGCCGGATATGGAGCTGCTGCCCTCTGTTCAGAAGGTCTGCAACGATCTGCGGATCGCTACCTATGCCGTTCCCGGCAGCGATAAGCTTGGCGAAAATATCGGCGAATGCTTTGCCAAGGGCAGCGACATTGTCATTTTGGAAAATCACGGCGTTTGCATCGGCGCGGAAACTATGTTCGCCGCATTCCAAAAGTTTGAGACTTTGGACTACACCGCAAACCTGGAAATTTTGGCCAAGCGCATTGGCAAGGTCAAGTCCTTGCCGGATGAAGCCATCCGTATGACCGAAACCACCACCCACCTGAAGATGGACGACTTTATCCCCAACAGCCACACCTCCGAAGAGCTGGCTGCCCGCCGGGATATGATCACCCTGATCCGCCGCAGCTACCGCCAGGGTCTGTTCACCGCCACCCACGGCACTTACTCCGTACGGCTGTCTGACGGCAGCTTCCTCATTACCCCCTTCGGTATGGACCGTGCATATTTGGAAGAAGAGCATCTGGTCCGGGTCAAGGGCGGTATGAAGGAGCTGGGCAAGACACCCTCCCGTGCCGTCGGCCTGCATCAGGAGATTTATGATGCCAACCCCAATATCCGTGCCGTTCTGCTGGCGCATCCCGTCCACGCAATGGCATTTGCGGTAACCGATGCCAAGTTCGACCCCCGAACCATTCCCGAAAGCTACATCCTGCTGCGGGACATCAAGCGCATCCCCTACGGCAAAATTTACACCCACCAAAAAGAGACCGCCCAGGTCTTTACCGACGCCTGTCCTGCCGTTATGGTGGAAAATGACTGCGTTATCGTCACCGGTGAAAGCCTGCTGAAGGCCTTTGACCGGCTGGAGGTTATGGAATCCACCGCCCACTCCATCATCAACTCCACCGCCATCGGTGACATCGTCCACATCACCCAAGACGAAGTGGAGGATCTGAAGGTGGCCTTTAACCTGAAGGACTAAACTAATAGCAAAAAGCACGCTACCAAGTGGTAGCTTGCTTTTATTATGGATTTTAGCCGTCGACGGTAACGGTGCCGTCTGCTTCCACAGTAATTTTCATACCGTGCTGAACATAATTTAAGAACTCTTCGCCCAGGCTGTCAATAACCGGCATCTGTACGTCCGGCAGCCAAACGGAGGCCAGGATAGAGCCGGCTGCCGCCAGAGAGTCGATGGGATTGGAAAACAGCATACAAGCAGGCTGACGCTGCATTGCGCAGGCACAGTAAATGACCAAGCCGCCGGTGGTAGAGCCGATGGTCTGAGGCAGGCACAAAGCCTTGCCGGCCAGCTCCTTGCCGTGGAGATCAGGATTGTTCTGATCGCCGCAGGTGGCCTTTTTATCGCCGAACTGCAGTGCGCCCTGCAGCGATGCCAGGGTATTAAATCCGCCGTGGGAGACCACCGCCTCAGCGGTAACGGTACCGGGTGCGATCACGCGACCTTGAAACTTTTTCATATCAGCAGCCTCCTTTCGTGATCTTGGCGAGGATTTCTTCTTCCGTGTAGTAGCGGGCTGTGGTATAGGTGCGCAGCTTATTGGATGAGGTCATAACCGGCATTGCCTTGCACAAGGGATTATTCATATACATCAGCGGACAGATGTAGGAAAGGATAACACCGGTGGCCTTCAGCCGTGCTGCATACTCGGTCTTTTCAAATTCTGCCTTCACAGCAGGTGCCGTGGTGAATACCGTAGGAATCAGCACCTTCTTGTTGCCAGCTTCCTGCAAACCTTGCTCAACAGCAACGGTCCAATCCTTAAGCTGCTGAAGGCTCATATGGGGGCAGCCAACGAAGCACAGCTTGGGTTTGGCAGCAGGATTCTTCCACATCACAGGGTAATTCGCCTTCACACGCTCCAGCTCGGCATCGTCAATGACATAGACCTTCACATTTTCGGTCAGCAGGCTGCCGCCCAGCTCTCTGGCCTCGGGCGTCAGCTTGTCGATGTGATAAAGGCCCACAGCGCCGTTGGAAGCGGTGGCAGCGCCAAAATCTTTCAGGTAAGAGCAAACCTCATCGGTCAGTTCCTCGCCCAGCCACTTGTCCAGGCCCTCGATGTAGGGCACATCCTCCATAACTTTCATACCGATGGCAGAACCCAGCAGCTGAGCCTCAGGCTTCCTGGTGGTCTCAACTTTGATGAGCCAGGTAGCCTTGCGGCCCTCATCGGTCAGTAGGCCGAAATTGGGAACGTAGCCGGCGATGGAGCCCATAATGTCCATAATGCCGGAATTGCGGTTACAGCGGGCGCCCAAAACGGAGTTGGCATATACAACAGCGGAGGATTCTGCCCAGCTGAGGATATCACCCATTTGCGGCTTGTTGCCCACCTGATCCAGATAGCAGGCGCAGGTAAAGGCATTGTCATCCATCAGACCCAGCGCCTTCAGCTGGCCTTCATACATATCCTGAGTAGCATACATAATCTTGTTAAAGATCAGGTTCTGCAGGAAATTGGCAGGCACATTTTTGTCCACGGGACGGGGGTCAACAGAGAACTGCTGGCCGGAAACAGCGCCGGCATCAATCAACTGCTGCATCAGGTCAAATACCGGCTTCATCATCTTCAGGCCGAAGGATGTCACCAGGTGATTGTACTTGGAGGTAACCGGTACCATTTTGTCAGCGCCAAAGGCATCGCCATACATCACCAGGGTCTTCCAAACCTTGGCGATGGTTTCGCCCTTAGAGCCGTTCAAAATGGCCTGTTGTTCATCAGTAAGAAACATAGTTTTCTCCTTTCGCTTACAGTTTCATTGCCACATCCCAGGCTTGCCAGATAACGGTGCGAAGGTTGCCCACCTTGCTGGCATCACCGACGATGTGGATATGCTTGCCCTTGTTAATTAGCGGTGCGCTTCGGTAGCCGGTGGAGAGAATGACGGAATCGGCAGCGATCTTAAAGGTCTTGCCGTCTTTGTCGGTAACAGTAACACCGTCATCGTGGATCTCGCCCACACGGGTCTCCAAATGGACGGAAACGTTATTGGCAGCAAAGAAGTCCCGCAGGAAGCTGGTATTGGCAAGGCAGATACCGGGGGTGGTGATCAGGTCATCCAGCATTTCCACGATGGTCGGCTTCTTGCCCTGCAGGAACAGCTCGTATGCGATCTCGCAGCCGGTCAGGCCGCCGCCGATAATGGTAACATTCTCGCCAACCTCCTGCTTGCCCCGGAGGAAATCAATGGCCTGGATGCCCTTGTCGATGCCGGGTACAGGAATGCGGTTGGGCTTGGAGCCGGTGGCAATGATGACTTCGTCAGCGCCCAGTGCTTCGATATCGGTAACCTCGGTGTTCAGCTTCACCTCGATGGGATACTTGGTCATCTCCCGGCGATACCAGGCGATCAGCGCACGGTCTTTTTCCTTGAAGGAGGGTGCGGCTGCTGCGATAAATACACCGCCCAACTCATCGGTCTTTTCATAAAGGGTGACCTTATGACCACGCTTGGCGCAGACCAAAACCGCTTCCATACCGCCGATACCGCCGCCAATTACGGCAATGTTCTTGCGCTTCTTGGCGGGAGTCAGGTGATACTTGGTGGACTGCATCGTCTCGGGGTTGATGGCGCAGCGGGCCAAGCCCATGGTATCCTTCAGGTCCTGAGTATTGGCGTGACCCTTGGACTTGGAGAAATTGAAGCAGCCGTTGTGGCAGCAGATACAGGGACGGATGTCCTCTAGCCGCTCTTCGATCAGCTTGGTAATCCATTCGGGATCGGCCAGGAACTGACGGGCAATGCCTACGCCGTCAATGCGGCCTTCGGCAACTGCCTGCGCGCCTACCTCTGGCTCCATACGGCCGGCGCACACCACAGGAATGTCCACAAACTTCTTGATATGTGCCACATCCTCCAGGTTGCAGTTCTGCGGCATATACATAGGCGGATGTGCCCAGTACCAGGAGTCGTATGTACCGTTGTCGGCATTGAGCATATCGTAGCCGGCATCCTGCAGGTACTTGGCGGCTCTTTCGGACTCTTCCATATTCCGGCCAACCTCGGTATATTCTTCACCCGGAACAGCACCGACACAGAAATCCTTAACCTTGGACTGAACGCTGTAGCGCAATGATACGGGGAAATCTTCGCCGCAGGCTTCCTTGATGGCACGAACGACTTCTACGGGGAAGCGATAGCGATTCTCGAAGGAGCCGCCGTACTCATCGGTGCGCTTGTTTGTCCATTCCATCGTGAACTGATCCAGCAGATAGCCTTCGTGCACTGCGTGGACTTCCACGCCGTCAACGCCGGCATCCTTACACAGCTTTGCGGTCTTGGCGAAAGCCTCGATGATCTCGTGGATCTGCTCTTTGGTCATCTCCGGAGTGGTGATCTCCGGTGCCCAGCGGGAAGGCAGCGGGCTGGGTGCAGCCAGCTCGTGGCTGGTGTCCAGAATGGGCTTCAGGATGGCCCGGGTAAACTTATTCTTATGCAGCGGTGCAATCAGCTCGGTGATGGCCCAGCTGCGGCCCATACCGGCGGTCAGCTGGATGAACAGCTTGGCACCGGTCTTATGGATCTCGTCCATAAATTCCTTCAGGTCCTCAAACATCTTGGGATTTTGCCACAGCCATTTGCCCCAGAAGGTATCCCGCAGAGGGGCGATGCCGGGGATGATCAGACCTACATTGTTCTTTGCCCGCTCCAGGAAGAATTTTGCGGCTTCTTTGTCGAACTTACAGCCGGTCAGCTCAAACCAGCCGAACAGCGATGTGCCGCCCATGGGGCACAGCACGATGCGGTTTTTGATCTCCACATCCCGGATCTTCCACGGCGTAAACAGGGCTTCGTATTTTTGATCCATAATGAACACTCCTTTTTCTTTTTATTCTGTTGATATTGTACAATAAATTACAAAAGCTGTCAAGAAAATGGGGCAGATTGCAATAAACAGTTGCGCTTTCATTTGCTTCTGTGTATAATAAAGAATATCATTGGAAAGGTGGAAGCACTATGAAATCTACTGTATATTTCAGCCGCACCATCACCCCTGAAAAGGTGCTGGAGCTTTATAAACTTTTGGGCAAGGAGTTGCCCGGCAAGGTGGCGCTGAAGGTTCACTCCGGTGAGCCGGGAAATCAGAATTTCCTGCGGCCGGAATTTTGGAAGCCCATTGCCGACTATGTCGGCGGCACGATTGTTGAGTGCAACACCGCTTACGAGGGTGGACGCCACGATGCCAAGCATCACATTGTAACTATGGAAAAGCACGGCTGGCTCAGGCACTTTGATGTGGACATTTTGGATGCGGAAGGTCCTGACCTGGTGCTGGATATCCCGGACGGCAAGATCATCAGGAAGAATTATGTGGGCAAGGATATCGTTAACTACGATTCCATGCTGGTGCTGAGCCATTTTAAGGGCCATCCTATGGGTGGCTATGGCGGCGCTATCAAGCAACTGTCCATCGGTGTGGCTTCCGCCTACGGCAAGAAGTTCATCCACGGTGCCGGCGATGTGGAGATCCTTTGGAAAGCCGATCACGATTCCTTCCTGGAAGCGATGGCAGACTCCGCCAGCTCTGTAACAGCGTATTTTAAGGGGCAGATCGTTTATGTCAATGTGATGAAAAATATGAGCGTTGACTGTGACTGCTGCGATGTTGCGGAGGACCCCTGCATTGCCGACATCGGCATTTTGGTATCGACCGACCCGGTGGCCATTGACCAGGCCTGCGTGGATCTGGTCTACGCCTGCTCCGATCCCGGCAAACCTCATCTGATTGAGCGCATCGAAACCCGCAACGGCGTGCATACCATCGAAGCCGCCGCAAAGCTGGGCATCGGCTCACGGGAATATGAACTGATTGAAATTCAGTAAAAATAAGGCTCCCCTTGTCAGGGGAGCTGTCAGCCGAACAGGCTGACTGAGGGGTATTCTTCTCTCCCCCAGTCTTTTTGCTGTGCAAAAATCCAGCCCCCTCGTCAGAGGGCGCCTTTGATTTATCTTTACTTTATCAGGCGGACTCGAAGCACACCTTCGATGCTCCGCAGGTCGTCCAAAACAGTTTGGGATGCAGGAGTATCCAAATCCAGCATTGTAACGGCATAGCTGCCTTTGCTTCGATTCAACAGGTCAGAAATATTCAGGTTATCCCGGGCAACAACCGAGGTGAACTGACCCAGGGAATTGGGAATATTTCTGTGCAGCAGCAGGATACGGCTTGCCTTGGTGCAGATACCCATATCAATGGTGGGGAAATTCACAGAATTGATGATATTGCCGTTTTCCAGGTAATTCATCACCTGCTTGACAGCCATCTTTGCGCAGTTATCCTCGGATTCCTCCGTAGATGCACCCAAGTGCGGAATAGCCACAACGCCTTCCATATTGGCGGTCTTATCATTGGGGAAATCTGTGATGTAGCGCTTGATCTTGCCGGATCTCAGTGCCTGCTCCAGGGCATCGTCATCCACCAGCGCATCCCGGGCGAAATTCAGGAGGATCACGCCATCCTTCATTTGGCTCATCGCCTCAGCATTGATCATATGCCGGGTATCCGGCAGCAGCGGCACGTGGATGGAAATGATATCACAGTTGGCGTAGATCTCCTCCCGGGTCTTGACGGGGATGATATTGCTGTCCAAATGCCAAGCGGCATCAATTGAGATGTAGGGGTCACAGCCATAGACTTCCATGCCCAGCTTGATGGCAGCATTGGCCAGCGGGCCGCCGATGGCGCCCAGGCCGATGACGCCCAGCTTCTTATGGGCGATCTCCGTACCGGCGAACTGGGACTTACCCTTTTCCACCTTCTTGGCAATATCGCCGGTATCCTTGATGGATTGCACCCAGTTGATGCCGGCCACGATATCACGGCTGCCCAACAGCATACCGCACAGCGCCAGCTCCATAACGCCGTTGGCATTGGCGCCGGGGGTGTTGAATACCACAATTCCGTTTTCCGCACAGCGGTCCAGCGGAATATTATTCACGCCTGCGCCGGCACGGGCAATGGCACGAAGATTCGGAGAAAATTCCATATCGTGCATCGCTGCGCTGCGCACCAGGATGGCCTTGGCATCCTCGATGGTTTGGGCCTGGGTATAGGCATCGGTAAACAGCGCTGTGCCCTTTGGCGAGATGGAATTCAAATAATGAATGGGATACATATTACTTCCTTCTTTCAAAGTCTTTCATAAAGGCCACCAGCTTCTGCACGCCCTCCAGAGGCATTGCATTATAAATGCTGGCACGCATACCGCCGACGGTGCGGTGACCCTTCAGGTTAACAAAGCCTGCAGCTTCCGCAGCCTTGACAAATTCCGCATCCAGGTCTGCATCACCGGTAACGAAGGGAACATTCATCAAAGAGCGATCCTGCTTGACAACCGTACCGTGAAACAGATCGCTGCTGTCCAGGAAATCGTACAAAATGGCAGCCTTCTCCTGATTGCGGGCCTCAATGGCGCTTAAGCCGCCGATGCGCTTCAGCCATTGGAATACCAGGCCGCAGATGTAAATACCATAAGCAGGCGGTGTGTTGAACAGCGAGCCATTGTCTGCGTGGGTCTTGTAGCGCAGCATTGTGGGTGTGCCGGGCAGCACATCCTCGGTGATCAAGTCCTCCCGGATGATGGCAATGACCACGCCGGCAGGGCCGATATTCTTCTGCACGCCGCCGTAGAGCATACCATATTTGGTCACATCCACCGGCTCGGACAGGAAGCAGGAGGACACATCAGCAACCAGGGGCTTACCCTTGGTATTGGGCAGCGTATGGTACTTGGTGCCATAGATCGTGTTATTCTCGCAGATGTAAACATAGTCCGCATCCGCGCTGATAGGCAGATCGGAACAATCGGGAATATAGGAGAAGCCCTTGTCAGCAGAGGAAGCTACCGCATTGGCGGTGCCGAAAATCTGCGCTTCCTGCCAGGCCTTCTTTGCCCACTGGCCGGTGATGATATAATCTGCCACCCGATTCTTCATCAGGTTCATCGGCACAGCGGCAAACTGCTGATAGGCACCGCCCTGCAGGAACAGCACCTTATAGTTATCGGGAATATTCATCAGCTCACGAATATCCGCCTCAGCGGTGGCCAGAATCTGCTGATATATCTTAGATCGATGACTCATCTCCATTACAGACATACCGCATCCACGGTAATCCAGCATTTCACTTGCTGCTTGCTGCAGCACCTCTTCCGGCAGCACAGCCGGGCCGGCAGAAAAGTTGTAAACTCTTGCCATTTTTCGTTCCTCCTTGAAATGGTTGTTGTCCGTATGGGATAAACAAATGTATACCACACATCATACCACCTTTTGCTCTAAATTACAATATGCGAAATACATAGAAAGGGATTATTTTTTTGTGCAATTGCTGTGCATAGTTCCTTGACAACGGCAAAAACTGGTGGTATAGTCCAAGAAAACGCAACAGGAGGGATAAAAATGGGTGGATGTGGACACTGCAGCGGAAGCTGCGACGGCTGCAGCGGCTGCAACGGTTGTGGCGGCGCATTGACCTTGCATCCCGGCGAAGTGGAGCTTTTGGAATTGCTGGCCCAGTTCCCTTTCCTGCCGGTAGCCCGAAAGACAGACGAAATGACGCCTTTCTTTCCGGAAGGCAGCGCGTATTCTCAGGAGGAATACAGCCTCCTGTTGCAAAGCCTGGAGAAAAAGCAGCTGATCAGCATTGACTATGACGCACCCTTAAAAGGCTGCGGCGATGCCGCTTACGGCAGCTTCCCCGTCCGTGGCAGCTTCGCCCTGACCGCAAGAGGTCAGCAGGTTTTAGAGCTTTTGGAAATACAAGGTGCAGATTAAAAAAGCAGGTCGGAAATCCGACCTGCTTTTTTGATTATTCTTCAGCGATCAGTCGGGCGATGCGGCCGATCATTGCGCCGTGGCGCTGATGATAAGCGGAGAAATCATCCCACTTCTGCTGCGTAGCCCACAGCCGTTCGGAAAGGGTTGTAGCATTGTGCATTGCCGCGCCGATCTCACGCTCATATGTACATTCCCAAATGCTCAGCTGCGCACCCAGCACCTGATCGGTAGGCGCAAGCTGAATGGGATTTTTGCAGGCATAGGATTCCGGCCACCAATGCTGCCAGTTGTAAGTATTCCACTCCAACAGCTCCTTGGGACCCCAATGCAGATCCAGATTATCCACGATGTACAGCGGCTGCCAGGAGGAATTGATGACCCGAAAGCCCTCCTCCAGCAGATCCTGGACCAAATGATAATGCGATTCCCAGGCGATGACGATGGTCTCCCGGGGAATGCGCTGCGCGCCGATTTTGGGGAAGCCCTCCCATACAATGGGCGTTCTTCCCAAGTCAATAACAGCCTGCGTGACCCGGGCGATAAACTCGCTGTAAAGCTCTTTTTCGCCGGAAATGCCATTCTCCCGCATATATTTCACGCAATCGGGGCACAAATTCCAAGCCTTGATATTGGCTTCATCGCCGCCGATGTGGATGTAGGGCGAATCCGGGAACATTTCGCAGATTTCTGCCAGCAGGGTCTGAATGGCATCCATCGTTGCCTGCTTGCCTGCGCAAACAAGGCTGTCGGCATTGATGACCTGACCGCCCTCGGCAATCAAAACCGCTTCGTCCTTATTCTCAATATTGTTGGCGAAAATCTCGGGATATTTGCGGTTCAGCTGCTTGCTGTGACCGGGCGCTTCAAACTCCGGGATCAGGATCACGCCACGCAGCCGGGCATACTCGCAGAATGCGGAGATATCCTCAAAACTGTAATGCCGCTTGCCCGGCAGCTTGGGGAATGCCCTGGAGGGCAAGGTGTAAAGCTGATCGTCTATAAAATGCAGGTGCAGATACCGGATCTTCAGCGCAAAGCACAGGTCAATGAAACGGAAAACCTGCTTTGCCGGATGCCAGCACCGGGCAAGATCCACCATCATACCACGATATTCTTTATCAGGATGATCCTCGATATATGCCTTCTCGCATTGGAAGCCGTCGTCGCAGGCTTCCACAGCGTGCAGCGCTGTTGCCAGGCCGTACATTAAGCCCTGCGCGGCAGATGCCTGTACCGTGATCCCCTCCCGGGAATCAAAGATATAAGCATTCTCAGCCAGCGCTGCGTTATGCACCACACGGATGCCGCCATCAGCAATGGTAACGGCAGTATCGTGGACCTTCTCCGCAGCCTGGACAAAAACGGACAGATGCTCCGCAAAAGGCGCATGATCCGTAGAAATGGCAGCTTTCACAAGGGTGTTCCCCTCAAAAACATCACGATGCTTCGGGGTAGGAAGAATGGTATGGATCATAAGTGAACCTCCACTAAATAACATACAATGAGTGTACCACAGTTTTTCCGGAAATGCAATCATACACAAAGAAAACCCGTCCAATGGACGGGTTTTCTTATCATTACAGCATCTTTTCCTTGATGTGGGACAATCTGTTCAGCGCTTCGTTCAGCGTTTCGTCCAGCTTTGCAAAGTGCAGACGGACGATGTTGTTCACATTCGGCTCGCTGAAGAAGGAGCTGCCGGGAACAGCGCCGACACCCACCTTGCGGGCCAGCTCTTCGCAGAACTCCACATCGGTCTGGCCCTTCTTAAGATACGGAGAAATGTCAGCCAGCACGAAGTATGCGCCCTGAGGATCGGTATAGGGGATGCCAATACGATCCAGGCCTTCGGTGAACAGCTTCTTCATATGGGCATAGTGTGCGCCGAACTCATCGTAATAGCTGTCAGGCATATCCAGGCCAACAACCGCCGCCTCCATCAGAGGAGATGCGCAGCCGACGGTGTTAAAGTGGTGATACTGCTTGACGCGGTCCATAATGGGCTTGGGCGCAATGGCATAGCCCAAACGCCAGCCGGTGATGGAATAGGTCTTGGACAGAGAAGAACAAGACACGGTGCGCTCCCACATACCGGGCAGGCTGTTCATATAAATATGCTTGTGGCCTTCGTAAACGATGTGCTCATACACCTCGTCCATAATGGCGTAGACATCATACTTGATGCACAGATCCGCGATCAGCTTCAGCTCATCATAAGTAAAGACCTTGCCGCTGGGGTTGGAGGGGTTGCAGATCAAAATTGCCTTCAGACCCTGCTTGAACGCATCCTCCAGCACATTGGGACCAAAGTGGAAGGTAGGCGGCACCAGGGGGATGAACACCGGCTCGCACTGCGCCATAATGGCCTGGGCACGATAGTTCTCAAAATAGGGAGAGAACATTGCGATCTTGTCGCCGGGGTTGGTCAGGGCGAAGATGGTATCCACCATAGCCCCGGTAGAACCGATGGTGACCACCATATCCGTATTGGGATCCAGCTCCCGACCCATAAAGCGACCGCACTTTCTGGCCAATGCCGCACGGAAATTGGGTGCGCCCATGGTGATGGGGTAC
>JAZSCE010000062.1:0-31830 GCA_045602725.1 Faecousia sp.
TCAGCAGCCCCCTCGTCACACCCGCCCGCAGGCGGGCGTACAGAGCGCAACCGCCGCATAGCGGCGGCGCTTAGCGCGGAGGAGAGGGGGCCTATTTGCGTTTGTTTTCCTGCAAATAAAAAACACTTGTAAAATTGATTAAAATGATGTAAAATAGTATAGCTAATAATTTGCAATTTACCTTTTTGGAGGAATATAGATATGGAAAAACCCATTGTACTTGTCATTATGGACGGCGTTGGCAAGGGTGACGGCGGCAGCGGCGATGCTGTTGTGGTTGCCAAGACTCCCACGCTGGATCACCTGATGGCTACCTGCCCCCATACTTACCTGAAGGCCCACGGCACCGCTGTCGGTCTGCCTTCCGATGAGGATATGGGCAACTCCGAGGTTGGTCACAACGCTCTGGGCTGCGGTCAGGTATATTCCCAGGGTGCCAAGCTGGTTGGCGAGAGCATCGCAAACGGCGCTCTGTACGAAGCCGAAACCTGGAAGAAGCTGATTTCCAATGCCTGCGCTGGTAAGGCGCTGCATTTCTTGGGCCTGCTGTCTGACGGCAATGTCCACTCCAATATCAACCACCTGATCGCTCTGCTGCGTCAGGCCAAGGCTGAGGGCGTCAAGAAGGCCTACTGCCACATCCTGCTGGATGGTCGTGATGTGCCTGCCACCTCCGCACTGGAGTACGTTGGTATGCTGGAGGACGTGCTGAAAGAGCTGTCTACTGACGGCTGCGATTACGCCATCGCTTCCGGCGGCGGCCGTATGCAGGTTACGATGGACCGCTATGAAGCCAACTGGGGTATGGTGGAAAAGGGCTGGCGCACCCATGTGCAGGCCCAGGGCCGCACATTCGCTTCCGCTGCCGAGGCCATCGAGACCTACCGCGCAGAGACCGGTTGTATCGACCAGGATCTGCCTGCATTCGTCATTGCCCGTGACGGCAAGCCCGTTGCGCCCATCGCAAACGGCGACAGCGTAATTCTGTTCAACTTCCGCGGCGACCGTGCCCAGGAGATCTCCCTGGCCTTCGATCGCAAGGATTTCGATAAGTTTGACCGTGGCGATTACACCGGCGTTCTCTTTGCCGGTATGCTGCAGTATGACGCAGACCTGAATATCCCCGAGAACTATCTGCTGCAGCCGCCTGTCATCACCAATACCCTGACCGAGGTGCTGTGTGCCGCCGGCGTTACCGAATACGCCGTGTCCGAAACCCAGAAGTACGGCCACGTCACCTATTTCTGGAACGGCAACCGCTCCGGCAAGGTGGACGAAACCCTGGAAGTCTACGAGGAGATCCCCTCCGCTGTGATTCCCTTCGAGCAGGCACCTGCCATGAAGTCCCGGGAGATCACCGAGAAGATGGTGGAAGCTATGGCTTCCGGCAAATTTAAGTTCCTGCGCTGCAACTTCCCCAACGGCGATATGGTGGGTCATACCGGCGTGATGGAAGCAGTTGTGTACGCAATGGAGTGCGTGGATAACGGCCTGAAGGCAATTATCGAGGCTGCTGACAAGTACGGCTACACCGTGCTGATCACCGCTGACCACGGCAATGCCGATCAGATGACCGAGACCAAGAAGGGTAAGACCTCTGTCCGCACTGCCCACTCCCTGAATCCCGTTCCCTTCATCATCTATGACAAGGTTCACGATTGGACCATCCTTGACGGCGCTTATGGCCTTGCCAATGTGGCTCCCACTGTGGTGAAGATGATGGGCCTGACTGCTCCTTCCTGCTGGGAAGACAGCATGATCTGATCAATTCAAATTTCTTTAGGAGGTACTGATCTATGATTCGACACAAGAATGAAAGCGGCTCTGTCAATGTCAGCACCAATGTTTATGTAGATATCGCCGGCACCGCCGCAACCAATTGCTTTGGCGTCAAGGGTATGGCTGCCCGCAGCCTGACCGATGGCGTCTACCACCTGCTGCGCAAGGAATCTATGGGCAAGGGCGTCCGTGTGGAATTCCACGAGGATGACACCATCTCCATCGACCTGCACATTATGGTGGACAATGGCGTGAATCTGAATGCCGTGGGCACTTCCATCATTTCCGAAGTGCGCTATGTGGTCACCAAGTGCACCGGTACCCAGGTACGTGCAGTCAATGTTTATATCGACTCGATGATGGTCGGTTAATGGAGGTAGTCTAAATTGAAACAAACTATCAACGGAGCCGATCTGCGCCGGCTGATCATCAATGCAGCCGCCGGTATCGAGAATAACAAACAGGCTCTGAACGATTTGAATGTATTTCCGGTTCCCGATGGCGATACCGGCACCAATATGTCTATGACCATCAACGCCGCTGCCGCGGATCTTCGCAAGACAGAGGATCCCACTTTGGAGAAGGCAGCCGCTACCGCCGCTTCCGCAATGCTGCGGGGTGCCCGTGGTAATTCCGGCGTTATTCTGTCGCTGCTGTTCCGTGGCATCTCCAAGAAGCTGAAGGGCGCTGCCAAGTGTGACGGCGTTCTGTGGGCGGCTGCGCTGCAGGAGGGCGTGGATGCTGCCTATAAGGCAGTTATGAAGCCTGCTGAGGGCACCATCCTGACGGTTGCCCGCCTAGCTGCTGCCAAGGCGACCCGGGCTGCCCAGGAAAATAATCACATTGAATTTGTTCACCAGGCTGCCATTGCTGAGGCGAAGGAAGCTCTGGCCAATACCATCAATCAGAATCCGGTGCTGAAGAAGGCCGGCGTTGTGGATGCCGGTGGTAAGGGCTGGTTGGTGGCGCTGGAGAGTATGCTGCTGGCGCTGCAGGGCGAGGATATCATCGTAGCAGAACCTTCCGGCGATGAGGGCAAGGAAGCCGCTGATTTTGCGGATTTCGACACCGATGACATCACTTTTACCTACTGCACCGAGTTTATCATCTCCCGTGAGAACGATTTGGATCCCGAAAAGCTGCGCTCTTTCCTGTCCAGCCTGGGCGACAGTCTGGTGCTGGTGGATGATGAGGAGATTATCAAGGTCCACGTACACACCAATGACCCCGGCAAGGCGCTGCACGAGGCAATGGACTACGGCTCCTTCGTCACCGTAAAGATCGAGAATATGCGTCTGCAGCACACCGAGAAGGTGGTTAGCGAGAATGAGCGTGCGCCCAAGATCGCTGCGCCCGAAAAGGCATTTGGCGTGGTTTCCGTCTGCGTTGGCGACGGCATTGGCGATGTGTTCAAGGACTTGGGCGTGGATGGCCTGATCTCCGGCGGACAGACCATGAATCCCAGCACCCAGGATATCCTGGAGGTGGTCAACACTGTCCCTGCCGAGACCGTTTATGTGCTGCCCAATAATAAGAACATTATTATGGCTGCCCAGCAGGTAGATGCCCTGACACCCAAGAATGTAGTGGTCATCCCCAGCAAGACCATTCCGCAGGGTGTTACCGCAATGCTGAACTTCAACCCCGAAGGCACCAATGAGGAAAATGTGGAGGCAATGACCGAGGCGATGGCAACCGTGGATACGATGCAGATTACCTATGCCGCCCGCAATTCCGATTTCGACGGCTTCCTGATCCACGAGGGTGACTATCTCGCTATGCACGGCGGCTCTCTGTTTGGCACCGGCAAGGACATCAAGGCCCTGCTGAAGGCGCTGGCAGAGCGTGTCAGCAAGGATGATAAGAGCTATATCACCATCTACTATGGTGCCGATGTGACGCAGAAGCAGGCACAGAAAACAGCGGATATCTTTGCGGAAGCCTGCCCGGATGCGGATGTAAATCTGCTCTGCGGCGGTCAGCCGGTCTATTACTATCTGATTTCTGCGGAATAAGCGTTAAAACGCCTGCTGGATGCTACCAGTAGGCGTTTTGCGATATTTATCCTTCCTTTTGCATAGACTATGCAGAAGGAGGGAGCGTATGGAACTTCCAAAAGGCGGCGTGATCGGAAAGAGCATTGCCTATATCAAACGAATACAGAAAATGGGCATCCCCGGCCACGCTGCCAATGCAGGCTATTTCATCGTGGTGTCGGTGTTTCCGGCGCTGGTGCTGATTTTGAGCATTTTGCGCTATACGGATCTGGATGCCGGCGATCTGCTGCGGTTTTTAGAGGGTGTGATTCCGCAGGCGCTGATGGGAACGGCGGAAAAGCTGATCGTCAGCACCTATGCCCAAACCTCCCGGGCGGTGGTATCTGTCTCCGCTGTGGGTGCGCTGTGGTCGGCCAGCCGTGGTGTTTATGGCGTGCTGGTGGGCTTAAATGCCATTTATGGCGTGCAGGAGGACCGGGGCTACTGGTACACCCGAGGCATCAGCGTAGCCTATACCTTTGCGCTGCTGATGGTGCTGCTGCTGACGCTGATTTTGAATATTTTTGGAGAGGCCTTGCTGTCAGCACTGGAGGAAAGCCCGGCATTTTTGTGGCAGATTTTGTCTAATTTGGTAAATTTGCGGTTTTTCCTGCTGCTTCTGCTGCAGACGGGGCTGTTTACCGCCATTTTTATGGTGCTGCCCAACCGGAAAAACAGCTTTTCCGACAGTTTTCCCGGTGCGGTGCTGGCAAGTCTTGGCTGGCTGATCTTTACGGAGCTATTTTCCGTATATGTGGAGCATTTTCGAGGCTATGCCAATATTTACGGGTCGGTGTACGCCGTGGCGCTGAGTATGCTGTGGCTGTATTTCTGCCTGCTGATTTTGTTTTATGGCGGCGCGCTGAATCGGCTGCTGATGAATACGAAGGAGTGAGCCTATGTTTGGCTATGTGACGGCCAATGTGCAGGAACTGAATAAAGAGCAAAAACTGCGCTACAACGCGGTGTACTGCGGCATTTGCCGGCAGATCCGGGATCGTGCCAATCAGCTTTCCCGATTGGGCTTAAGCTATGATATGGTGTTTTTGGCGCTGCTGCTGATGAGCCTGTATGAGCCGGAGGAAGCTGCCGGCAACCGTGCCTGCGCGCTGCATCCCATTCGCCCCAAGAAGTGGGTGGATACGGAGTATATCCGCTACGCTGCGGATATGAATGTGGCGCTGGCATACTATAACGCCCTGGACGATTGGCACGATGACAAGAAGCTGACCGCCAAGCTGATGGCCGGCGCCTTCGGCGCGCATCTTGCCGAAATCGAAGCGCGCTACCCCCGGCAATGCCGGGCGATCGAGCGGTGCATCCGGGAGCTCAGCGAGCTGGAAAAAGACAATTGCGAAAATCCCGACACCTGCGCCAATTGCTTCGGCGCTCTGATGGCAGAGCTGCTGGTCTACCACGAGGATATGTGGGCGCCCATCCTTCGGGATATGGGTATGGCGCTGGGGCGGTTTATTTACCTGGGCGATGCCGCCAAGGACTATCGCCGGGATAAGAAAAAGCGTAAGTACAATCCCTACATAGCGATGGGGTTGCAGGAAGACCCTCAGCGGTGGCGGGAATATTTGGTGCTGGCAATGGCCAGATGTACGCAGGAATTTGAGAAGCTGCCCCTGGTGCAGGACAAGGCGCTGCTGGATAATATCCTTTACAGTGGCGTGTGGGTGCATTTTCGGCAGAAAAAACAGGAGGAGCGCTGTGATTAACGATCCTTATAAGGTCCTTGGGGTCAGCCCGGATGCCTCTGACGAGGAGATCAAGCAGGCTTACCGCAAGCTGGCAAAAAAATATCACCCGGACTTAAATCCTGGCGACAAAGTGGCTGCCCAGAAGATGCAGGAGATCAATGCCGCCTACGAGCAGATCAAAAATCCGGAAAAGACCCAACAGCGGCAGGGCTATGGCTACGATCCCTTCGGCGGCTATCGCCAGCAAAATACCGGCAGTAATTATCAGCAGGCGGCTTACCAGTATATTATGTACCGCCGCTATCGGGAAGCGCTGAATGTGCTGCAAAATGCCACGCCCCGGGATGCCCGGTGGTACTACCTGAGCGCGCTTGCCAATGACGGCCTGGGCAATCAGGTGACGGCGCTGGAGCATATCCGCAAGGCGGTCAGTATGGACCCTAGCAATATGGAATATTTGCAGGCGCTGGATGCCATTGAAAACGGCGGCGCAACCTATCGCCGGCAGGCGGGCAATTTCCGCGGCTATCAGATGGCGGGCACGCCGCTGGCAGGTCTTTGTATGTGCTTTTTGATGCGGATGTTCTGCTGCGGCTGTTGACATCATCCTTTGCGGGTGATATAGTAGTAATGACAATTTGATAACCCATAGCGTGGCGGGCAGCGCGAGGAACGCTGCTCGCTGAACAAGATAACCGGGTGCGAATCCCGGACGGTACCGCCGCTGTATGTGCCGATGGCGGGCTCTTTTGACGAAAGTCAGTCACTGGGGGAAACCCTGGGAAGGCAGAGCCGCCGCAGAAGCTCCCAGTTCTGCAAGCACGAGTCAGAAGACCTACGCTTTTGGTTCTCCCCGCCTTTGCGAGTCACGAAGGCGGTGCATTTGTCGCAGAAAAACGGCTGCGGCGCTGTTATTGGCGCCGCAGCCATATTGTTTTTAGGAGGTATTTTTAAGATGAACAAAAAATTGTTAATTGCGCTAATTACTTTTGCGGTGGTAGTGGGATTGATGGCAGGCATTTGGGTTACCACCCGTCCTGAAGCGCCGGCAGCGCCTACTGTGCCCACCACATCGAATGGCACAACGAATCCCACCGAAGCGATGCTGAAATTTACGGTGGACGTTGTTCACGCAGACGGCACAGAAAAAACATTTCACTATGAAACCACCGGTGGAAACCTGGGCCCCGTGCTTGTGGAGAAGGGCCTGATTGTGGAGTCTGACAGCCCCGGCCTTTACAATATCGTCGACGGCGAAACCGCTGATTGGAATGTGGACCAAAGCTATTGGGCATTCTATATCGGGGAAGAAATGGCGATGTATGGTATGAATGACGCAGTTATCCACGACGGTGATACATTCAAGCTGGTATATACCAAGTGAAGCGGAAATTAAAGCTGACCACATTTGAGGTCGTTTTGTTCGGCGTGCTGGGAGCGCTGACCTTTGCGGCAAAATTTGTGATGAGCGGCCTGCCGAATATCGAGCCGGTGAGCCTGATGATTCTGCTCTTTGCGGTAACCTTCGGCTGGAAGGCGCTGTATCCAACCTATCTGTATGTGGGTCTGGAAATTCTGTGCTACGGCATCAACACCTGGAATATTTACTATCTGTATGTTTGGGCGGTGCTGCTGATCGTGGCGCTGCTGATGCGAAAGATGCAAGAGCCCCTGGGCTGGGCGATTCTTTCGGGCACCTTCGGCCTGGCGTTTGGCGCGCTTTGCGGCATTGCGGATATTTTCATCGGCGGTTTTTCCTATGCTGCCGCCAAATGGGTCAGCGGCATTTGGTTTGATCTGCTGCACTGCGCCGGCAATTTTGTCATCGCCCTGCTGCTGTTCGCCCCGCTGCGGAAATTGCTGAAGAAGCTCTATGACCTTATGAGGAAATAAAAAATATGGGAGGCTAGGCCTCCCATATTTTTTTATACCTCTTTGTACATTGCCGCCGCGTCATCCTTGCGGACAGTTTCAGAAATCTGCAGGACTTCTACGGCTACGGTGCGCGGACCCATTGTGATCTCCAGCCGATCGCCCACCTTCACCTCGTAGCTTGCTTTGACCACACGGCCGTTCACGCTGATACGGCCATTGTCGCAGGCTTCGTTGGCAATGGTGCGGCGCTTGATTAAGCGGGAGACCTTCAAGAATTTGTCCAGGCGCATCTTACTTGTTGACAGCGTCCTTCAGAGTCTTGCTGGCCTTGAAGCTGGGCAGGGTGGCAGCAGCGATGGTGATGGTTTCGCCGGTGATGGGGTTGCGGCCGGTGCGAGCCTCACGCTTCTTGGTCTCGAAGATGCCCAGGCCGTTCAGCTGGACACGGTCACCAGCGGCCAGAGCCTTGGTGATTTCAGCGACGGTAGCGCTCAGAGCGCGCTCAGCGTCCTTCTTGGTGAGGCCGGTAGCCTCGGCGATTGCGGTGATCAGTTCGGTCTTCTTCATTTTGGTTTTCTCCTTTTTTATATATTTTGGTATTGCTGATAAATTTATGTGGATCGCTCAATGAGCGAATCACAGATGAAGGAATTTGGCGATCTTCTCGCCCTTGGGCAGCAGCAGGCAATCTTCTCTTGTGATAGCCTTCAGCTTGACAACAGCGATGACATACACGAGCACGCCTACCGCAATGGGTGCGCCGCAGGCGATGATCCGGCTCACATCACCAAGCAAAGCGGTGATGCCATACCAGGTGCCGAATACGGCAATGCCCATCAATATAGCGGCGCCGATGGAGCGCAGCATATTGCGCACAATGGCCGGGGCTTCCGGCAGCACCTTGCGGATGGTAAACAGATTCAGTACCGTGATGCACAGATAACACAGCAGGCTTCCGATGGGCGTGCCCAGGATGCCGATGTTTTCGTTGCCGGTGAGAATAAAGACAGCCACCAGCTTCACAGCACCACCGATGAACATATTGATCACCGGCAGGTTTACGTGACCGTGGGCCTGCATAATGGCGTTGGTCAGCAGCACCAGGGCATTGAATACGATGCAAACACCCAAAACCATCATCAGAGAAGTGGACAGCGCCAGCTTTTCGCCGCTGTAGCCGCCCAGCAGCGCCGTTACCGGCTCTGCCAGTACCGCCAGACCCACAGCGCAGGGGGCGCTGATCAGGCCCGTAACACGGACAGCGGATTCTTCCGTAGCCTGCGCGGCTTTTCGATCACCTGAGGTGATCTGCGCGGTGATGGCGGGGATGATGCTGATGGTGATGGGGGTGATGAATGCGCAGCGCATATTGAAAATGGTCTGGGTCATATTGTAGATACCCTTTTGGGTATCCGCCTGATCCTGAGTCAGGAAGGTCAACAGCTGGCTCATATAGATCTTAGTCTCCAGCACCGTCAGAATCTGCAGACCGGCAGAGCCAATGGTGATGGGAATGGCAATGGCCAGCAGGCCCTTGGCGATGTCCTTGCCGGAGGAGACCGGCTCATCGGAAACGGGCATATTCTTAAATGCCTTGCGGAAGCAACGGTTCAGGTAGAACGAGGAGATCAGGCAGCTCATAGTAACGCCGAAAATGGCGCCGCCGGCAGCCAGCGGAATGCTGTCCCAGTAGAACTTGATCAGCAGCGCGGCAGCGATGCCCACGATCAGCTTGCACACCGCCTCCAGCACCTGGCTGACGGAGGTGGGCAGCATATTGCTCTGACCCTGGAAGAAGCCACGGTAGGTGCTCATCAGGCAGATGAGGAAGCAGCACGGGCCCAATGCGCCGATGGCGGCCCAGGCATCGGGCTGCTCCTGAAAAGCGGCCAGCTGCTTGCAGAATAGCGTCATCAGCAGCGTGCCGATCAGGCCCAGACTCAGAAAAATCGTGCGGGAAACCGTGTAGATCTTCCGCACCTGCCGGTAGTTGCCCAGACTGCTGGCCTGAGAGATCATCCGGCTCATTGCCACAGGCAGACCTGCGGTGGAGATCATCAAAAGAACGGTGTAAATTTCATAGGCGGTGCTGTAGTAGCCGAAGCCCTGCTCGCCGATAATGGCATTAAGGGGGATCTTGTACAGCGCACCGATGACCTTAACGATGGCAGTGGCCATTGCCAGCAGCATCGTACCGTGGAGAAACGATTGTTTTTTAGGCGTGTCTGACATTTTGCCCTCCTTACTTGGCGCTCTCGGTGAACACCCGAGGGATGGCGTAGGTGGTCAGCTCTTCCACAACGGATTGCAGATCGATGGTGGGGAACCGGCCGTTTTGGTAAAGGATCTTGCCGCCGACCATCGTCATTGCCACATCGCCGCCCTTGACGCTGTAGACCAGAGCGCTCAGCACATTGTGGCAGGGAATCAGGTGGGGTGCGGAGAAGTCGACCAAAATCAAGTCGGCATCCATACCCACCTCAATCATACCGATCTTATCAGCCCGACCCTGGGCACGGGCACCGCAGGTGGTAGCCATCATCAGCGCCGCAGAGGAGGGCATAGGCTCGGTATCCTTGCGGTTGGAAACAGCCGTCAGGCGCAGAACTTCAAACATATCCAAATTGCCGCATTCGATGGCGCCGCCGGTACCCAGCGCCACATTCATACCGTTTTTGACGCAATCCAGCACGGGGGTGGCAGGGTAGCCGTATTTGGCAGCGGCCAGGGGCGTGGCAACCGCGGTAACTTTCTTCTTGCCCAGCCGTTTCTGATCCTCTTCGCTGAGGCAGGCGCAGCACGCTGCGGTGGCGGGCACATTGAACACACCGTGGCAATCCAGCAATTCGGCCGGGGAAAGACCGGTGCGGTCCAGGCAGGATTCCGTCTCATCCCCGGTTTCTGCCAAATGGAGCTGGAAGCCCAGACCCTGCTCGATGGCGTAGCCCACAAGACCTTCCCACAGCTTGTAGTTGCTGGTGTACTCGGCATAGATGCCAGCGTCGATCTTGATGCGGCCGTTATCATAATTGTGCCATTTTTCGACTACCTTGCGCAGAAGTGCGCATTGCTCATCGGTTTCGAAGTCAAAGTCCTCGTTTTCATCGATGAAACGGTAAGCGGACAGGGCAATATTGGCTTTGATGCCGCTTTCAGCAACCGCCTCGGCGGTGGCTTCGGGGTAGTAGTACAGATCGCTGACGGAGGTGATGCCGAAGCGCAGGCACTCGGCAATGCCCAGCAGCGCAGCGGCCTTGGCGCAGCGGCTGTCCATATTGTCCTGCAGACGGAGCTGGGCATCCAGCGCCGTAGCGGAGGGCAGCTCGTCGCAGTAGCTGCGCATCACGGTGGTTGCCAAATGGGTGTGGCAGTTCACAAGGCCGGGCATCAGCACCATACCGGTGCCATCAATGATGGTTTGTGGCTTTTCTTCCGGTGCAGTCTTGCCAATATAGGCAATTTTTCCCGCTTCGATGCCCAAATATGCGCCAAACAGCACATCCATCCGGTTATTCATCGTTACCAGAGTAACATTGGAAATTAAAGTGTCCAAATCTTAGACTTCCTTTCAGGGGAGTAAGGAGAAAAGCTGCCGCTTGTCTTCCAGTACACTGTCGATCATCTCGATATATTGCTCGGGGAACTTGGGGTTGTGGAAGCGCTGGAGCGTTCCATCAGCCAGGTTGACTTTGTTCATACCGCCGCCGCCCAGGGATACGATGTTGTGCAACTCCTCCATCATATAGATATTGTACAGGCAATCCAAATTGTCCTTGCTCCAGCCGATGTTTTCGAAAGAGCCGGACATATATTTCTGCCGGTACAGATAATCGGGCTTGTAGCCCAGGGCGGGAAGCGTTGCGTTGGCGTAGTCCACCATCCGGGTGACCGCCTCTGCGGTGGACAGATCCTGCCGCCGCTCAAACAGATCCGCGCCCTTTTTCAGCGCCAGGGTGTGGACGGTGATGTTGGCGGGCGAAAGTGCGGCTACACTGTCCAAAGAGTAGCGAAAACCGTCGAAATCATCGGTGGGCAGACCGGCGATGAGATCCATATTGATGGCATCAAAGCCGGCATTTTTGGCCCATTCAAAGGCTCGGCGCACATCGTCACCGGTGTGGGGACGGCCGCAGGCCCGGAGCACGCTGTCCACCATTGTTTGGGGATTGTTGCTCATCCGGTCAGCGCCGCGCTGACGGATCAGGCGCAGCTTTTCTTCGCTTAATGTATCCGGCCGACCGCCCTCTACGGTAAATTCTATGCAGCGGCTCAGGTCGAAAGAGGTACAGATCGCATCCAAAAGGACAGCCATCTGATTGCAATCCAAGGTTGTGGGGGTGCCGCCGCCGATGTAAAGGGTGCGGATGGTCTTTTTTGATTCTGCCAGCAGCTTGCCGGTCTCGGCAATTTCCTGCAGTAAGCATTCCAGGTAAGGCTGCAAAAGGGAAGCGTGCTTACCGATGGTGCGGCTGACGAAGCTGCAATATGTACACCGGGTGGGGCAGAAGGGAATGCCCACATAGACGGAGATATCATTTTCGCCCATTTGCCTCACCGCCTGAACGGTGGATTCGGAGCAGGCAACCGCTAGTTTTTGCCGGGTGTCGGTGACATAGTAAATGTCCCGCAGCATTTTGGCGGCGGATTTCGCCGTTCCGCCTTCCAAAATATGCTTGGTGGAGATTTTTGTAGGGCGAACGCCGGCCAGCGCGCCCCAGGGGGGCAGCTCCGAAAGTAGCTGGATGGCTGCGCGGTAGTAGCTCTGCTGCAAAATGCGTCGGCGATCCCTTACGGTCTCGTCAGCAGCTTTCATCCTGCGGCTGGCACGAACGGTCTTGCCGTCTTTGCTTATGGTGGTTACAGCGGTGAGCCATATTTTGCCCCGGTGGAGCCGGGAAGTGGCTTCGCCCTGGGCATCCGGCCCAAACAGCGACATCTGCAGCTGCTCTACCGCATATCGGTCATCGTGGCCGATCAGAATTAGTTTCATAGGTGATCCTCTATTGCATATAGGGATTGTAGCGCTTTTCCGCTGCCAAAGTGGTGGCTTCGCCGTGGCCGGGGAGAACTGTGAAATCCTCCTCCAGCTGCTTCAGACGATTCAGGCTGCGGCGCAGGGTAGCCCAATCGCCGCCAGGCAGATCTGTCCTACCGCAGGAATTTGCGAACAGCGTATCACCGCTGAAGCAAACATCCCCGGTAATCAGGCACACAGAGCCGGGCGTGTGACCCGGTGTGTGCAGCACCCGGAAGGAAAGTCCGGCAGCGCTGACCTGATCGCCTTCGCCATAAGTGTGGGTGTAATAAACAGCGCCGGCTGTAAATAATTTGGGCATCGAAAGCTCTGCCTCGTGGATATAGACGGGGCAATGCAGCTTCTCCACCAGCGCTTTGACCGCACCCACATGGTCAAAATGGCCGTGGGTCAGGAAAATGGTATCGGCGGTAAGGCTGTGCTTTTGCAGGAAAAACGCGATGGTATCCGCTTCGTAGCCGGGGTCAATGATGACACAGCGACCATCGTTCGCAACGATATAGGTATTGGTCTGGTAAGCGCCCAGGGTCAAAATGTGGACCTGCATAATTAACCCCTCCTGGGGGTTTCCATCAGTTGAACGGTGTCCAGAATCAGGGTTACCGGACCGTCATTGACGGATTCCACCTGCATATCGGCGCCAAAGCGGCCGTGCTGCGGGGGATAGCCCAGCTCCGCACAGATGGCGAGGAACTTTTCGTACAGCCGACTGCCCAGCTCCGGGTCAGCAGCCTCGGCAAAGCTGGGGCGGCGACCCTTGCGGACATTGCCGTACAGGGTGAACTGGCTGACAACCAGCACCTCGCCGTTTACGGAATCCAGACCTAAATTCATTTTGCCGTTTTCGTCCTCGAAAACACGCAGGCCCAGCGCCTTTTCCGCCAAATAGCGGCATTCCTTCTCCGTATCCTCCGGGCCAACGCCCAGCAGGATCAGAAAACCCTTGCCAATCTTGCCGACGATTTCGCCGTCGATGGTAACGGAGGCGGAATTGACCCGTGTCAGTACAGCACGCATTGAAAAAACTCCTTTTAGTTCTGGCCTCTGCGAGAGCCAACAACATCCCGGATGTTCAGCAGCTTTTTCCGGATGGAATCCAGCTCGTCTACATCCTTCACTTCAAATCTTACGGTAAAAATACTCTTGCCGTCAGGCAGATCCTTGCCGAACAGCTCCTTCACCCGAACGCGGGCGGTGGTCATAACCGTTGCCACATCCAGCAGCAGACCGTCACGGGTGATGCATTCCAGCTCCAGGGTGGTTTCGAAGGGCTGATTGTCCTGGTTGGCCCAGCGGACATTGACCCAGCGGGCAGCCTGGATGGGATGGTTGCGGTTAGCGGTGTTGGGGCAGTCAATCCGGTGGACGCTGACGCCAAAACCTTTGGTGATAAAGCCAATAATGGCATCGCCGGGAACCGGGGTGCAGCACTTGGCAAATTTGATCATACACGAGTCGATATCCTCAACAATGACGCCGTTGATAGCGTGGCGGTCACGCTTGACGGCATCGGAGTCAGGATCGGTTCGCAAAGGATTCATCTGCCGCTCGTTATTCTGCACCCGGATGGCCTTGTTGATGTCATCCCGGATGCGACCAACAGCCTTGGCAGCGGTAAGACCGCCGTAACCGATGGCGGCGTACATATCCTCCCAATCGTCGAAGGACAGCTTTTTCAGCAATTGGCGGCTGATCTCCGGGTCGATGGTGATGCTTAAGGGCAGACCGTTGCGCTTCATTTCGGCTTCGAAAGAGGCACGGCCGTGCATCACATTTTCTTCCCGCTTTTCCTTCTTGAACCATTGCTTGATCTTGGTGCGGGCCTGGTTGGACTTACACAGCGTCAGCCAGTCACGGCTGGGGCCCTTGGCGGATTTGGAGGTCAGCACCTCCACAATATCGCCGTTTTTCAGCGGCGCGTCGATGCTGGTGATGCGGTTGTTGACCTTAGCGCCGATCATCGAGTTGCCGACACCGGAGTGAATGGCATAAGCAAAGTCGATGGGGGTAGAGCCTGCCGGCAGGGAAACGATCCGACCCTTGGGCGTAAAGACGAAAACCTCATCGTCAAACATATCAATTTTCAGGGATTGGACATATTCTTCCGCGTCCGCATCCTGCTGGCTTTCCAGCAGACGGCGCACCCATTCAAAGTCCTTTTCGCTGCCAGCGCCTTCGCCCTGCTTGTACTTCCAGTGGGCGGCGATGCCGTATTCGGCGGTTTCGTGCATATCCCAGGTGCGGATCTGCACCTCGAAGGGAATGCCTTGATTGCCAATAACGGTGGTGTGCAGGGATTGATACATATTGGGCTTGGGTGTGGAGATATAATCCTTAAACCGACCGGGTACCAGGTTGAACAGATCGTGGACGTGACCCAAAACATTATAACAATCGGGAATGGAGTCCACGATGACCCGGAAGGCGTAAATGTCGTACAGCTCGTCCATGGTCTTACCCTGGGTTTCCATCTTGCGGTAAATGGAGTAGACGTGCTTGATACGGCCATAAGCGGTGTTGTGGATGCCCACGCTCTCCAGCCGCTCGTGGATCTTGCTCTGGATGGTGTGCATAAAGGCTTCGTCCTGCTCTTTATGGGCTTTCAGGTAGTCCATAATGGCCTTGTAGTTTTCAGGATCCAGGTACTGCAGGGCAATATCCTCCAGCTCCCACTTGATCTTTTGCATACCAAGACGGTGGGCCAAAGGTGCGTAAATATCCATCGTCTCCCGGCACTTGCTGATCTGCTTGGCAGGAGTCTGATACTGCATAGTGCGCATATTGTGCAGACGGTCAGCAATCTTGATGAGCATAACCCGGATGTCCTTGGACATTGCCATAAACATCTTTCTCAGGTTTTCCATCTGCGCCTGCTCGGTGGAGGAGAAATTGGCACGGGTCAGCTTGGTAACGCCTTCCACCAATTCTGCCACAGAGGTGCTGAACAGCTTGGCGATCTCCTCAAAGGAGGCGTCGGTGTCCTCAATGCAATCGTGGAGCAGGGCACCCAAAATGGCATCCATATCCAGTCCCATTTCCACCACGATCTCGGCAACTGCCAGGGGGTGGATGATATAAGGAGAGCCGTCCTTGCGCTTTTGATCCTTATGCTTGTTGCGGGCATATTCAATTGCCTTGTCCAAAAGATCCATATCGATGCCGGGCATCCGGCTGCGGATCGTCTCGGTAAGGGAGGCGTAATGTACTTCAAAGGATTCCAAAGATTTCAGCTCTCTTTCGCGTGCAGCAGGCGCTGCATTGTAACACTGGTGGTAAGGTCGGCCTTTTCTGAGCCGGGAGTCAGTAAAATTGTAATATTCTTATGCTGCTTGTGCAGCCGCAGCAGACCCACCTCGTGGAAAATGTCCAGGCAGGTCAGCAGCTGCTCCAGGCTTAAGGGCTGGCCGGACCAGCGGACAATCTTGCGGCAAAGGCACATAGGATATTCGTCCAGGGGACTGCCGGCATTGGCAAGATATTTCCAAACCGCAGCCAAAAGCGTCCGGTCCGGCAGCAGCCGGTTGGCGATTTCGGGGGTCAGCTTTCCGGCACAAAGCTGGGTATAGCCGGTACTTTCCGGCGAGCAGGGCGCAGCGCAGCTGGGACGGATGTCCAGCACATTCAGCTGCACGGTGCGTTCGTTCCGGTATTCGTTGATCTGTGCGTTGAAAGCCACATCCACAACATCGCCGGGCTCAATGGAAGCGCTCTGCGGTGTGGCGGAGAAAAAGATGCCGTTGATATACTGGTTGCCGTGCTTGAAGCGAAGGCGCATATGGCGACCGCTGCTGACCAAATTGATCCGATCAACAACCAGCCGCTCCATCATCAGCACTGGCTTGGGGCAGCCGCTGCCGCAGGGCTCCAGGCAATTCAGCGATTCAATGCTGCGCACGGTCAGCAGCTCCGGCGTGATGGCACAGTCGATTTCGATCTGTGTGCGTGCCACATCGCCGGCGTAGTACTCGGCAGCAAGTTCGCAGACCTTTTCCCGGAAAGCGGAGATCATATCCCGCCGGATGGTTAAGCCGGCAGCCAGCTCGTGTCCACCGTAGCTTTCCAGCAAATCAGCAGAAGCGGTCAGCGCGCTGAACAGATTGAAGCCACCAAAGCTGCGGGAGCTGGCCTTGCCGCTTTCACCGTCTAAGCAGATCAGGAAAACGGGGCAGCAATATTCTTCTGCCAGGCGGTTGGAAACAATGCCCACCACACCCTGGTGCCAGGTTTCGTCTGCCAGTACGAAGGCTTAGGGGATCTTGCCCTCCGGCAGCATCGAAACTGCCTGGGCGTAGATTTCAGATTCCACTTCCTGCCGCTCACGGTTCAAATCGCACAGCTGCCGGGCAAGCAGCTCGGCACGCTGCGGATCGTCGGTCAAAAACAGTTCCACCGCCAGGTTGATCTGCCCCATACGGCCGGCAGCGTTGATCCGGGGTGCCAGCATAAAGCCGATGGAGGAGGCGGTGATACTCTCCCGGGTGCAGCCGGCTTCCTTCATCAGGGCGGCAATGCCGGGTCGGGGATTGTTCTTCATAATTTCCAGGCCCCGGGATACAAACACCCGGTTTTCCCCCTGCAGGGGCATTACATCGGCAACAGTGCCCAGGCATACCATATCGGCAAAGTCACGAAGCACCTCTTCCTGAGAGCCGCACAGGGAGGCCGCCAGCTTGAAGGCCACACCAACGCCGCACAGCGTCATATGGGGATAGCTGCAATCCGGCCGGTGGGGATCCACCACGGCGATGGCCTCCGGCAGGATATCCTTGCACTCGTGGTGATCGGTGATCACTAAATCGATGCCCAGCTCCTTGCAAAGCTGTGCTTCGGCAACGGCGGTAATGCCGCAGTCTACGGTGATGATGAGCTGGACGCCATCGGCGCTCAGCTGGCGGATGGCAATGGGGTTCAGGCCGTAGCCCTCTTCCAGCCGTCCGGGAATGTAGCTGACCACATCAGCGCCGTATTTGCGCAGAAATGCCGTCAGCAGGCAGGTGGCGGTGATGCCGTCCACATCATAGTCGCCGAAAACGGCGATCTTTTCGCCCCGGGTCATTGCCAGGGCAACCCGGCTGGCAGCCAGGTCCATATCCTTCATCAGCAGGGGATCGTCCAGGGGCTTGTTGCAGCGCAGATAGTCGCTGGCATCCTTTTCGCCGGACATACCCCGGGCGGAAAGGATCATGGCGCTTAGGGGGCTGTACCCTGCGCCCACCAGCTCGTTAACCGACCCGGTCTGCGGCTGGCGCGCATTCCAAATTCCATATTTCAAAACAATACACATCCATCATATCTTTTTTCTAAATATTATAGCAAAAAACAAGTGGATGCACAATAGGCGAATGCTGAAAAAATCACAAAAAACCCTTATTTTACGGCACTTTTTCGACTTTTGGGCTGTTGGGAAGCCAGCCGATGGAAGGAAATGTTATTTTTCCGCAGCGGCCTTGGTAAAAAGCTGGGTAACGGTAACAGCCACAAGGGGCGAGAGAATCATTCCGCCGAAGCCGAAAAGCCGGTAACCGGCGTACATTGCGAACAGGGTTACCAGCGGATCCAGGCCCAACTGCTTGCCTACAAACCGGGGTTCCAGCACCTGCCGGATCAGCGCTGCGGCGGCATAAATGCCCAAAAGTCCTACCGCCCGGATGCTGTCACCTTGCAGGAAGCAGACAAGACTCCAGGGCGCCAAAACCATTCCGGTGCCCAAAATGGGCAGCGCATCCACAAGACTGATCAGAAGCGCCCACAGCGGCGCGTAGCGAATCTGCAAAATGAAAAACCCAACGGTCAGGATGAGAAAGGTGATGCCGATCAGCTTGCCCTGCGCCAGCAGCCAGCCAAAGACGGAGCTTTTCAGCGCTTTCAGGGCAGGCAGATAATTCTCCTTCCAGCGCCTGGGCAAATGCGCGGACAGCCAAGCGCGGATTTTGGGCAGCTTGGCGGAGAGCATATATCCGGCCAGCAGCCAGGTGCCGAAGCCCAGCACGCTGTCCGGCAGCTTGCTCAAAATGCCGGAAGCCAGCCCCAAAAGCTTTGCCGATATTTGGTCGATGATGGCGGTGCCGTCTGAAAACATACCATCTACGCTGCGCCGCACCAATGGCTGCAGATTCTTTGGCGCCTGATCGGCAATGCCGGTGAGCCAAACCTGCAAAGATTCCATTCCCTGCATAGCCGTGTCCTCCAAATCCGGCACAACGCCGGCCAGCATTCCCAGCTCCCGCACCAGCAGCGACACCAGAACCATAAGGGCCAGTATAAACAGCACCAGCGTCATAGTCATCCCGATGCCGGTTGCCACACCCCGGGGCAGCCGGGCCTTTTTCTGAAAAAAGCCCACCAGCGGCTCGGCGATCAGCGCCAGCACGATGGCCAGCGCAAAGGGCAGCAATACCGGCATCAGATACCGCACGCAGACGAAAAGCAGCAGCAGGATGCCAGCGGTGAAAAATAGTTTGCGGAATGGGTTTGGGGCCATAATTTTCTTCCTTTCGTGGACATTTGGCGTTGAGGGGCTTGCATTTTGGAAATAATGTGCTACAATAGAAGACACAAAAAGCGATTTTCGCAGGTTGGAGGATGGATATGAAAAACAAAGCAAAGTACTATATTGTAGAAGCATCTGCTCTGCCGGAAGTGTTTTTGAAGGTGGCGGAGGCTAAGCGATTGCTGTCTACCGGCGAAGCAACCACTGTGAATGATGCCGCCAAGATGACGGATATCAGCCGCAGCGCGTTTTATAAGTATCGGGATGCCATTATGCCCTTCCAAAACAGAACGATGGCACAGATCATCACCTTCCAGCTTTTGGTCCACGATGCGCCCGGTGCGCTGTCCGGTATTCTGAATTTGCTGGCCAACTATGGCGCCAATATTCAGACCATCAATTCCATCCTGCCCACCAATAGCTGCGCGTTGGTCACCATCTCCGCCGATACCTCGGATCTGACCATTGCGCTGGAGGATCTGCTGCACAATCTGGCTCAGGCGCCTCACGTGATCAAGGCTGAGGTCCTGGCAGGCTAAATTCCATACATCTTACCGCCCTGCATCCGCAGGGCGGTTCTTTTGCGCACAAAATGTCAGCTCTTGGCGTAGAATGGGACGGAGGTGATGCAAAATGCGGATAGTCGTGAAATTCGGCGGCTCGTCCCTGGCTAATACGGAGCGGCTCCTGAATGCCGCCAGGCGGGTGGCGGCGCTGTATGCCCAGGGTCATCAGGTGGTAGCAGTGGTCTCTGCCCAGGGGGACAATACGGATGATATGATCGCCAATGTAGAAAAGCTCCATACCGATCCGCCGAAACGGGAAATGGATGCCTATTTGGCAGCCGGGGAGCAGATGTCGGCGGCGCTGATGGCAATGGCGCTGCAAAAGCTGGGTTTGCCGGCCATCAGCCTGACCGGGATGCAGGCAGGACTGATGACAGACGGCAGCTACGGGGATGCCCGGGTGCTGGGCCTGAGGGGGGATCGCATCCGGCAGGAGATGGAGGCCGGAAAAATCGTAGTGGTGGCAGGCTTTCAGGGCGTCAGTGGAAAAAATGATATTACTACATTGGGCCGGGGCGGCTCGGATACCACCGCTGTGGCGCTGGCGGCCTTCCTTCAGGCGGCGGTGTGCAAAATTTATACCGATGTGGACGGCGTGTATGACCGGGATCCCCGGGAATTCCCCGATGCGGTAAGGCTGCCGTGGGTGGGGTATGACGAGATGCTGCAAATGGCCCGGCAGGGTGCCCGGGTGCTGCACGATCGCTGCGTGGAGCTGGCGCAAATGTATCAGGTGCGGGTGCAGGTGCTGTCCTCCTTCCGGGAGGGTGAGGGCACGTGGATCACGGCTCTACCGGAAGATTTTCCCCAAATCTAATATAAGATATTCTGCAGTTGTATCAAAATTCCGGACAGACGATGGGTCTGTCCGGAATTGCTTTTTTGGGGTCAGAAGCCGCTTTTTTCAGAAAAAAATGGAATATTTAGTGGTTTTTTCGTAAAAAAGAGCGAAAAAACACAAAATAACACGGTTACAAGTGTTGACAAATTGTAACCTTTGTGTTATCATCTGTTACGGTTTGTAACTATTTGTTACCAAATTTGGTTAGGAAAGGAGCGGCTACAAATGAAAAGCAAGCGTCTTTTGAAAAGCGTCGCATATCTGCTGATCAGCGTTTTGATGCTGTCTGTCTTCGCCCCCAGCGTTGCGGCAAAGCCTGTTAATGATATTTTGAATACCGATTCTCTCCTGACGAATGTGGAGATCGAAAACAGCTACACCGCCAGCAAGATTCACCGCAGCCCCTACTACGATTCTACTGTCATCGGCTGCTTTAAGAATGGCACACTGCTGACCGTTTTGGAAGAGACCTGGGCTTTCTACAAGGTAGATTGCTACGATATGGTTGGCTACATTGCCAAGAGCCAGGTTGCTGTCAATGAAAACGGGGAATATTATGTAAACTGCGATAAGAGCTCCCAGGAGACCAAGTACCTGCCCTTCTACAGTATGCAGGCTGCTTTGGAGCTGCGCAACGATCTTTTGAAGGCTGCCAAGAATTACATCGGCGTGCCTTATGTTTCCGGCGGCACCAGCCGTTGGGGCTTTGACTGCTCCGGCTATACCCAGTATGTGTTTAACGAATTGGGTTTGACGATCGACCGTACTGTGCTGACGCAGATGGATGAAGGCATCATCGTTGCCAAGGAAGACCTGCAGTGCGGCGACTTTGTGATCTTCTCCTACACCGGTGACAACGGCGGTTTCGCCTCTCACATCGGCATCTATGTGGGTAACGATCAGGTCATCCACGCCAGCTCCAGCCGTGGCGTTACCATTTCCGACCTGAACAGCCAATACTACGCCTACCATTATCAGTGCGCACGCCGTGTTATTTTGGAAGAGGAAGCCTTCCAGCTTTCCATTCCCGTTACCGGTGTTATGCAAAACGCGGCATCCTCCTACTGGCGTGAGGATACCACCTCCGACAGTATCTTCGTCGGCATGTAAAATTTACATATACATTCCCGGACGAATGTCCGGGAATTTTCCTTGCATATTGACAGAAAAGCCAGTATAATGAGTTGGTTATTGATTTTCAGACAAAGAGGTTTTCTATGAGCGCAAAGAAATTAACAGAAAATAAAATGGGTACAATGCCGCTGACCCGGCTGCTCATCAATATGGCGCTGCCGATGATCGTTGCGATGATCGTGCAGGCACTTTACAATGTGGTGGACAGTATTTATGTGTCCAAAATTTCCGAAAGTGCCGTTACGGCGCTTTCGCTGGCATTCCCAATACAGAATATTATGATCGGCTGCGCCACTGGTATTGGCGTCGGCGTGAATGCTTTGCTGAGCAAATCCCTGGGTGAAGGCGACCAAAAAACTGCCGGACGTGCGGCAGGCAACGGCTTCTTCCTGGTGGCTGTGGTAACGGTGCTGTTTGCGCTGTTCGGCATCTTCGGCACACGGCCCTTCTTCGCAATGCAGTCTGAAGTGGCGGAAACCGTAGAGGGTGGCACAGTATACACCGCCATTTGCTGCATCTTTGCTGTAGGCATCTTCGTGGAGGTGCTGGGCGAGCGGCTGCTGCAAGCCTCCGGCCGTACCATCTATACCCTGATCACCCAGGGCACCGGTGCTGTGCTGAATATTATTTTGGACCCGCTGTTCATTTTTGGCGCACCCTGGCTGGGAATCCAGCCGATGGGCATCGCCGGTGCGGCGGTGGCTACGGTTATTGGCCAATGGGTGGCTGCCATCCTGGCGTTGATCTTTAACTTTAAGTGCAATCCTGAGGTGCAGTTTGGCCTCAAGGACCTGATTCCCAGTAAGCGGGTGGTGGGGCAGATTTTGACCGTGGGCATTCCCTCCATCATTATGGTGGCAGTTGGCTCTGTGATGAATTTCTCTATGAACCAAATTCTGCAGGGCTTTAGTGAAACGGCTACCAGCGTATTCGGTATTTATTTTAAGTTGCAGAGCTTCTTCTTTATGCCGCTGTTCGGTCTGAATAACGGCACAGTGTCCATCGTGGCGTACAATTACGGCGCACGAAAGCCGGCGCGGATTACCGGCACGCTGAAGCGCTCCTGCACAATGGCGTTGGGTGTTATGATCGTGGGCCTGCTGGTGTTCCAGTTTGTGCCGGATATGCTGCTGGGCATCTTCAATCCGTCGGAGGAATTTCTGCGGATCGGGCGCAGCGCATTGCGGCAGATCAGTTGGGCGTTCCCCATGGCGGCCATCGGCATTGCGCTGACAGCCGGCTTCCAGGCCCTGGGCAACGGCAGCTATTCTACAATTATTTCCTTGTGCCGGCAGGTGCTGGTGCTGCTGCCTGCGGCATATCTGCTGAGCCTTACCGGCGAGGTTACCAATGTTTGGTGGGCATTCCCCATTGCGGAGTGCGTCAGCCTTACGGTGACGCTGCTGTTCTTCCTGCGCATTTATAAGCGGAAGATTAAGCCGCTGACAGAATAAAACAAAAGCCCGTGGCAAACGCCACGGGCTTTAATTTATCGAATTTTCTTGCCGTCCAGGATGGCTTCTGTCAGCTTGTCGCCGTCATAGCGCAGCGTCAGCAGGAAGAAGGGGGCATCCTGCCAAATCAAATCCAGGAAGATCTGATCGCCTTCCCATTTAGGCAACTGATCCAAAAAGTCCCGGCTGACCCATTGCAGATCGCCTTCGTTGCACTCTTTCAGCTCGCCTTCAAAGCCGTCGGCGGTGAACAGGTACATATACTCTCCCTGGCTGGGATCGCCGGTCAGGAAGGTGATCACGCCCCGACAGCGCCAGGAGGTAAGGGTCAAGCCGGTCTCTTCCCAGGCTTCCCGCAGCAGACATTCTTCCGGGGCTTCGCAGCCCTCAAATTTGCCGCCGATGCCGATCCATTTGTCCTGGTTGATATCATTCTTCTTTTTCGTCCGGTGGAGCATCAAGACCTGATCTCCCCGGGTGATGTAGCATAGGGTTGTGTTGAACATGGTTACTCCTTGTCATCACGCGGATGGCGTGCTGAAGATTTGTAATGGTAATTTCGTCGGCGCCTGTGACCTGCTCGCCATCCAAGGTCCAGGACATTTCCGGGTCTGCCTGGATCCGCAGCTGGGAGGCACTCAAAAAGGTCACCATTGCGCAGTTGTACTTTTTGCTCTGCAAAGCGCTGATGCATTCGGAAATTTCAAAGATATCCTTCGGCGCCCGAACCAAAAGCAGCTCAAATTTGCCGTCTGCCATATCCACCTGATTGGGATCCAACGTCAGGATGCCGCCAACAGAGGTGGAGTTGCAAATAGCACCGAAGAGGAAATCGTCATCAATGATCTGGTCCTTGGTCTCGATGCGGATATGCTCCTTGTGGATCTGCGCAAGCTCCTGGATGCCGCTGAGTAGGTAGGCGGTGTGGCCCAAAGCGTTTTTGATATTTTGGGGCGTGGCGTAGGAGGCCCGGGTGAATGCACCAAAGGATGCCACATAGGTAAAGTATCGGCTGCCGAACTGGCCCACATCGTAGCGGATAGGCTGACCCTCGACAATATCTTTTGCGGCCTGCAGCGGATCTTTGGAAAGGCCCAGCGTGTTGGCAAAATCATTGGTAGAGCCGCAAGGAATATAACCCACAGGGATGTCCAACCCGAGGCGCATCAGGCCGTTGATCATTTCGCTGAAGGTGCCGTCACCACCAGCGCAGACCACGAGATCCATACCCTCTGCCAGCGCCATCGTGGCCCGTTCGCAATCACCGGGACCGGCAGTCATATGGACGGTTACGGTAAAATCGGCGCGATTAAATATGGCCAGAATATCAGCCAAATATTTATTTGCCCTGCGGGTGCCCGCGTAAGGGTTCATAATGAACAGCATTTTTTCCAAGCCAATCGCTCCTTTCCTATTGTAATGGTATACCAAGAAATGCCGGTTTACAATAGCTTACCCAAAAAGTTCATAGTAATTTAAGAATCTGCGGTGTTCAGCTTGCTTTCCAGGGTCAGCCTTTCGCCGGTGATGGGGTGGATAAATTCCAGCCGCTTGGCGCAAAGCTGCTGATAGGGAAAACCCACGGAAAATATCCTGGAAGCCCTGCTGCCGTACTGGGGATCGCCCAAAATAGGGAAGCCCATGTGGGCGCAATGCACACGCAGCTGATGGGTGCGGCCGGTGATTGGCTGCAGCTCCAGCTTGCTGATCAAACCCCGTACCAGCACCGTATATTTTGTGGTGCTGGGCTTGCCGTCGGGATGCACCTGCCGCAGCAGGCTGGGCAGCGGCAAACGCCGGATAGGCGCCTCGATAGTGCCGCAGTCCTCCTCCGGGCAGCCGTAGGTCAGCGCGTGGTAGAACTTTTGCAAAGGTGTTGCCTGCAGCAGCGCGTGGGCGTAGGCGCTTTTTGCCAGCAATACGATGCCGAAGGTATCCCGGTCCAACCGGGTAACGGGATGAAATGCGCCGGGGTGTCCGATTTCCTGATAATAGCCGATGACGAGATTTGCCAGCGTGCCGGTGTCCCGGCTGCGGGAGGGGTGGATCAGCATTCCTGCCGGCTTATCCACCGCCAAAATATAGTCATCCTCATAGATGATGGAAAGCGCACCCTGTTCTGCCGGGTATTGGGGCTTGGGCTCGTCCATTTGCACGGTGATGGTATCGCCGGCCTTGACCTGGTAGTTGGTGTGCTGACTTTGGCCGTTGACCAAAATGCGGTCGTCCCATTTCAGCTTATTCATCAATCCGGCAGACAGCTTCATCTCCTCCCGGAGGAAGGAAGACAGCCGCCCATCCCGGGTGGCGATGTGGGAAATCTCCATATACTGATCCACTCCTTGTGCCATCTCCCTCATCAGAGGAAGGCTTGGGTAACGAAAAGCCCTGCCGGATGGGCAGGGCTTTTTGATGATTAGTTCAGAGCAGCCTTAGCCTTCTCAACCAGAGCGGCAAAAGCGGTAGCGTCCTGGATAGCCATCTCGGACAGGCTCTTACGGTTCAGCTCGATGCCGGCCTTCTTCACACCGTTCATAAAGGTGGAGTAGTTCAGACCGAAGGGAGCAACAGCAGCGCTGATACGGGTGATCCACAGTCTGCGGTAATCACGCTTCTTCAGCTTACGGCCAACATAAGCATAGTTGCCGGACTTCATGACCTGCTGCTTGGCCATCTTAAAGTGCTTGGACTTGGAACCCCAATAGCCCTTAGCCAGCTTCAGGGTAGCATTTCTTCTCTTGCGCGTCATCAGCGCGCCCTTAATTCTTGCCATTTCTGTATCCTCCTATTCGCCTTATTTGTACGGGATCATCTTCTTGATTGCCTCGACGTTGGTTACGTCAGCATAGGCAGTCGTGCGAAGGCGACGGGTACGCTTGGTGGTCTTCTTGGTGAGGATGTGGCTCTTGTAAGCGTGGGCTCTCTTAACCTTACCGGTCTTGGTCAGGTTGAATCTCTTTTTTGCACCACTATGGGTCTTAAGTTTGGGCATAGTAGGTTCTCCTTCCGTATCTTTCGTGTTATTTGGTGTTCTTGGGGGTTAAAAACATTGCCATGAAGCGGCCTTCCAGCTTGGGATTCTTCTCCATATTTGCGATCTCAGCGCAAGCTTCGGCAAAATCCATCAGCAGCTTCTCGCCCAGGTTGGTATGTGCCATCTCACGGCCGCGGAAGCGGACGCTGACCTTGACACGGTTGCCGTCTGCCAGGAATTTCATAGCAGCTTTTACCTTGGTATTGAAGTCGTTGGTGTCAATGCTGGGGCTCATGCGGATTTCCTTCACTTCCACGACCTTCTGATTTTTCTTGGCTTCCTTTTCACGCTTCTTTTGGTCGAAGCAGAATTTGGAATAGTCCATGATTTTGCAGACGGGGGGGACAGCGTTGGGAGAGATCTTGACCAGGTCCAGGCCCTGCTCCTCTGCCAAAGCATTGGCTTCGTCAGCAGACATAATGCCCAGCTGGGCACCGTCGGCACCGATCAGTCGAATCTCCTTGTCCTGGATCTCCTCGTTGAGCTGATGATCTAACTTAGCGATGGTAAGCACCTCCAAAAACAAATAAAAGCGGATGCCAAAGCATCCGCATACTCGCACTTTATCCCCTGGGGGGAAGGTGGAATATTAACCGTTTTGCATTTGCGAACGGTGAGGCGGATGTTCAGCCTTCTTTATTACGGGGGTATTTTAGCATAGGAAAAGTGCATTGTCAAGGGGAAATTTAAGAAATTTCAGAGCTTTTGTAGGGGCGGCCTGTAATATAAAAAATGCCGCTGTGGGTTTCCACAGCGGCATTTGGGTAACTTATGTTTTACAGATAGGGCTTGATCAGATCGGATGCCTGAGCGGGATCATCGGAAATGGTGATGGTGATTTCCATATTGTTGGCCTCTGCAAAAGCAGCACACCAAGCCACGAAAGCTTCACCCTCAGCACGGTCAGCACCGATGGTCTTGTACAGATTGTCGATGTACACATTGGTGATGTCAAAGTTGCCTGCGTGCAGGCCGCTGAGCAGACCCTTCAGCATATCGCTGTTCTTGATACCGTATTCCTTGGAATCCACCAGGCGGACACGGTAGTTAAGTTCATAAGTCAGGTTCTTGCCATACTCAATGCAGACCACATCGCCGCTGGCGGTTGCCAGAGCAGCCTCAATGGAGTCGCGCATTTTCTTGGTCTTGCCGGAGCCCTTCAGGCCCATAATAAGATGAATCATCGGAAAAGTCCTCCTTTGCTTGCCATAAATGGCTATATGCTAATTCTAACAGTTACGAAGCAATTTTGCAATAGGTTTTTATGAAAAATTTACACCTCGTAGCCGGGCTTGCCCAAAAGCTGGAACATATTGCGCTTGTAGAACTCCACGCCGGGCTGATTAAAGGGGTTAACGCCCAAAATATATGCGGAAACGCCGCAGCACAGCTCGAAGAAATAGAACATTTCGCCCAGCTTTTCGTCGTTGAGCTCACCCATATCCATGGTGATGACGGGAACGCCGCCGTCCACGTGGGCTGCCAGCGTGCCCAGGTATGCCTTCTCATCCACGAAGTCCAGGGTCTTGCCGGCCAGGTAGTTCAGGCCGTCCAGGTTCTTGGCGTCGGAGCCGATGGTCATCGTCTGTGCGGGGGGAGCGAAGCGGACCATGGTCTCGAAGATATTGCGCTCACCCTGCTGAATCATCTGACCCAGGGAATGGAGGTCGGCAGTAAATTCCGCGGTGACGGGGAAGATGCCCTTGCCGTCCTTGCCTTCGGATTCGCCGAACAGCTGCTGCCACCAGCCGCCCATCATCTTGAAGCCGGGCTCAAAGGATTCCAGAATTTCAATGCAATTGCCGTTGCGGTACAGCAGATTACGAATACCGGTGTACAGCCAAACGGGGTTTTCCAGGGAGCGCAGATTGTCATAGGTCTGCTTGGCTTCGTAGGCGCCGGCCATAACCTTGCGGATGTCAATTCCGGCAACTGCCATCGGCAGCAGACCAACAGCAGTCAGCACGCTGTAGCGACCGCCTGCATCGGGGGGAATCACGAAGGTCTCCCAGCCTTCCTCGGTAGCCATCTGCCGCAGAGCGCCCTTGCAGGGGTCGGTGATGGCGTAAATGCGCTTCTTGGCACCATCGGTGCCATACTTGCGCTCCAGCATTCACTTCAGGCCACGGAAAGCGATGGCAGGCTCGGTGGTGGTGCCGGACTTGGAAATGACGGCCAGGGAGAAATCCTTGCCCTCCAGCAGCCGCATCAGCTCATTCCAACCACGGGTGGACAGGCCGTTACCGGCGAAGAAGATCTGAGGATTGCCCTTGCCCTTGCCGATGTTATGGTTGCAGCCCTGCATCAGCTCAATGGCTGCGCGGGGGCCTAAGTAGCTGCCGCCGATACCCACGACAACGAATACATCGGAGTTCTGACGGATATGCTCAGCAGCCGCGCGAATGCGCAGCATTTCGGGGGTTTCTTTTTCTACGGGCAGCTTCAGCCAGCCCAGAAAATCGTTACCGTCGCCGGTACCGTTGGCCAGGGTGTTGTGGGCGGCGGCGATCTCGCTTTCGATGCTCAGCAGGTCCGGCAGGGACAGCTGACCCCATACATTGGAAATGTCAACCTTAATCATTCTAAAAAATCCTCCTAATGATTATCTGCATATATGTTAACGTAAATTGATGCCAAACGCAAGGGTTTGGCCAAAAGTTTCCAAAGAATTCAAAAAATTTTGTCCAAGTAAATGCAGGGCCGTCTGCAACCGCACAAAAAATGTGTCATTCCGAGCCAGTGTGCGCACTGGCTCGGAATGACACCATATTTTTACTGTTCTTCTTTTTTCTCTGCGTTCAGGGCATCTACCACGATATCGGGGTAGGGGTTGGCGTATACGGTGCGGTAGGTGTGGTAGATGACCATACCCGGTTTGCCGTTTGCTGGCTTCTTTACCTGCTTGACGGGTGTCACATCCACAGCGATGTTCTGACCGCCCTTGGTTTCCGCATAATATGCCGCCAGCTGGGATGCCTGGGTGATGGTATCGTCAGGCACCGGCTGCCCGGCGCAGGCGATGATCACGTGGCTTCCGTGGACCTTTTGGGCGTGGAGCCAAATGTCATCCTTGCGGGCAGAGCGGAAGGTCAGCTCGTCATTTTGGCGGTTGTTGCGACCCACATAGATGGGGAAACCGTCGGTGGATGCAAAGCGCATCGGCGGCAGCTTTTGCTGCTTCATTTTTTTCTTGCCGCTGTCGGCTTTCACATAGCCGCCGGCTTGCAGCTCCTGCCGGATTTCGTCCAGCTCCGCTTCGGAGCCGGCTCGGTCCAGCTCGTCGAGCACGCTGTGCAGATACTGCAGCTCGGTCTTGCCCAGCTCGATCTGTCGGGTCAGTTCCTTTTCCGCATTTTTCATACGGGTGTAATCTTTGTAGAATTTTGCCGCATTCTGCTGGGGCGAGAGGATGGGGGAGATGGGAATGTCAATAATGGGCATTTGCTCATCGTAAAAATCCTCAGCCTGCAGGATGGCTTGTCCCTTGACGATGCGGCTCATATTGGCTGTGACGATGTCGCCCAGCTGACGCAGCCGCTCCCGGTCGTAGGTCTGTTGCAGTTCTGTTTGCTGAATCGCCAGCTTTTTGGTGAGCCGGGCGCAGAGATTCTGCACGGTCTTGCGCAGGCCCTGACTCTTCTGCCGGATGGCATCCCGGCGATCCCGGGCGGTGTAGTATAGGTCCAGCAGGGAGGAAAAACCTTCCGCCGCCGTGCTTTCGCCATACTGCCGAATGGGACAGAAGGCAAACTGCTTGGGCGTGCCGTCAGGCCCGCAGGCGTAATGGGGCGCAGGATGATTTAGGTTTTCAGCAAACCACAGCGCCACTTTTTCTGCCAGCGCAGGCAGGTCCTGCCCCTCCAAACGGGCATCAACGCTACCGGCCGCGAACAGCGCAGCCTCCCGGCAGATCAGGGGCGAAAGGCCACCCAAATTGTCCATCAGCCGGTCGCAGAGCAGATCCGCGCCAGGTTTACATAACATATCTAAAAAATCGGCGACAGATAATTTTTTGGGGTCCAGCTTTTCAATGGCTTCGGGAATTTGATAGTAAAGCCCCGGCAGCGCCTGCCGCTTGGCAGATTCGTCCAGGCCCACTCTGCGCAGGCAATCGATGATCCGATCCTCGGGCGAAAGCAGGTACAGATTGCAGGTGCGGCCCATCAGCTCTGCCACCAGCTTCTTGCGTACCGGATCGCCGAATTCGTCGAAACAATCAAAGGTGAAGATTGCGGCTCGCTCCATAGGCATCTGCGCAATGACCGCCAACCTAGCACCGGACAAGTGCTTGCGCAGCAGCATACAGAACATAGGCGGCTCCGCAGGATTTTCCGGGCTGGCGGTGGTGATATGCAGCCTGGGCGCAGCAGGATTGGCAGCCAGCAGCAATTTTGCCCGGCCGTCCCGATGCTTCAGGGATAGAATAACCGTGTCCCGGCTGGGCTGGTGGATCTTTTCCACCCGGCTGTCCTGAAGGGAGCGCAGCTCCTCCAGCACGCAGGACATATAAAACGCGTCAAATGCCATTTAAGCCTCCATCATCATTTGGAAGAGTTCGTTGAGCCGGTCGGTCTGTCCGGCCAAATACAGAGCGCCAAATAAGGTCTCCAGACCTGTAGCCATCGCATATTCCTGGGGCGTGGCGGACTTGGGCGCAGCGTGGGAGTGGGCATTTTTGCCCCGGCGGTAGTAGGCGGCTTCCTCCTCGGTTAGCACGGGCAGGATCTTCTGCACCAGCGCAGCCTGTTTCGGAGCCGTGACCAGGCTTACCGCATCCTTATGCAGCCGCTTCACAGTATGCTCGCCCTGGCAGCAAAGATAGCTGCGGCACAGCAGCTCATACACGCAATCTCCCAAATGGGCAAGACCCAAATTGGAGAATGCATCGATCTCCTGCCGGGACATTTCAATGTGGAAATAGTTTTTCATAGCGTACGCCTCAATTTTTCTTGATACTTTACATTACCACGAAATCGGGGAATAGTCAAATGCCGTTTGACACCACAAAAAGGGTGTGATACCATAAGCAAAAGGAGGCGAGGCTATGATTTCCAATTATCACACCCATACAAAGCGCTGCCGGCACGCATCCGGCGAGGACGAAGAATATGTTTTGGCTGCGCTGGATCGTGGTTTGCGGATATTAGGTTTCGCCGACCACAGCCCCTACATATTTGACGGGGATTATTATTCGACGATGCGGATGCCGATGAGCGATGTGGAGGACTATGTAAATTCCATCCTTTCTCTTCGGAAAAAGTATGCCGGAAAAATCAACATCAAGCTGGGCCTAGAGCTGGAGTATTACCCCGGTTGTTTTGCCAGGACGGTGGAAGCGTTGAAGCAGTATCCTTTCGATTATTTCCTGCTGGGACAGCACGCGTTGGGCGACGAAAAGGACGATTATCTCACCGGCTGGCCTACGGAAGATGAGCAGATCCTGAAGCGCTACGTCCGCCAGACAATAGAGGGCTTGCACACCGGCGTATTTGCTTGCTTTGCCCATCCGGATATTATCAAATTCGTAGGCGATCCTGAGGTGTACCGTAAGCACATGCGCACGCTGATTCGGGAGGCGAAGGCTTGCGGCATCCCGCTGGAGCTGAATTTGCTGGGTCTGCAAACCCACAGAAATTACCCCAACCGCCTGTTTTGGGAGCTGGTGGCGGAGGAAGGCGCTGAGGCCATCATCGGCTTTGATGCCCATCAGCCTGCCGTCCTGCGGGATGAGGATTTGGACGGTATGATCGCCGATTGGGTAGGAGATCTGCCGATTCACTGGATAGATACCTTATAATAAAAAAGCCTCCCTCTGACGAGGGAGGTGGATTCGCCGCAGGCGAAGACGGAGGGAGAGAATTCTCTCCCCCAGTCAAAAAT
>JAZSCE010000063.1:0-2236 GCA_045602725.1 Faecousia sp.
GCACAGTGCCACGCATCTTGCCGTTGACCTGCACAGCGATATTGTTCTCGGTATCCTTGCACTTTGCCTCATCATAGGTGGGCCAGGCTTCGTATGCGATGGTATCATTGTGACCCATCAGCTGCCAAATTTCCTCGCCAACGTGGGGCGTGGTACAGCTGCTCATCTTAATGAAGCCCTCGGCAAATTCTCTGGGGCAGGTGCCAGCCTTATAGACTTCGTTCACAAACACCATCATCTGTGCGATAGCGGTATTGAAGCCCAACACCTCAAAGTCGGAGGTAACCTTCTTGGCGGTCTGATGGTAGACCTTAGTCAGCTTGCCATCATTGGTGTCAGTGATATTGGCGCTTTCGGTAAAGAAATTCCATACGCGGTTGATGAACTTTTTTGCGCCGGCAACCGCAGCAGTGCTCCAGGGCTTGGAGACCTCCAGCGGACCCATAAACATCTCGTAAAGGCGCAGCGTATCAGCACCGTACTCACGAACAACATCGCTGGGATTGACCACAAATTCCGGGAAACGCTTACCCATCTTGATGCCGTTTTCGCCCAGGATCATACCCTGATGCACCAGCTTCTTGAAGGGCTCTTTGACAGGCGAGATGCCCTCATCATAGAGGAAGCGGTTCCAAATACGGGAATAGATCAAATGGCCTACAGCGTGCTCAGGGCCGCCCACATACAGATCAACAGGCAGCCAGTGCTTCAGCATCTCGGGATCGCACAGTGCCTTGTCATTCTTGGGGTCAATGTAGCGCATATAGTACCAGGAAGAGCCAGCAGAGCCGGGCATCGTAGAGGTCTCGCGCTTACCCTTCAGGCCGTCCTTATCGTAGTATTTCCACTCCTCAGCATTCTCCAGCGGTGCCTGGCCGCCGCGGCCCTTGTAGTCCTCCAGGACGGGCAGTACAACGGGCAGCTCCTCATCCGGCAGGAATACAGTTTCGCCGTCTTCGGTGTAAATGCAGGGAACGGGCTCGCCCCAGTAGCGCTGACGGGCAAAGATCCACTCGCGGAAGTGGTAGTTGTTCTTTCTGCGGGCAACACCCATCTTCTCCAACTTGGCTGTGATAGCTTCCTTTGCCTCTTCCACAGTCAGGCCGGTAAATTCCTCGGAATTGACCAGCTTGCAGCCCTTGCCCAGGTAATCCTGCTTCTCAAAGGCACATTCGGAAACATCTCTGCCCTCGATAACCTGGATCATCGGAATATTATGTGCAACGGCATACTCAAAGTCACGCTGATCGTGGCTGGGAACAGCCATAACTGCACCGGTACCATAATTACCCAGCACGAAATCGCCGATAAATACGGGCACTTCCTTGCCGTTGACAGGGTTGATGGCATATACGCCCTTCAGGGGACAACCGGTCTTGGTCTTGGTGGCATCGGTACGGTCGATCTCGCTCTTGGCTGCAGCGGCCTTGATATAGGCTTCGACCTCTTCCCTGTTCTCCACACGGTCCATCAGGCTCTGCACGATCTTGCCGTCAGGCGCCAGCACCATAAAGGTAATGCCGTAAATGGTCTCAATACAAGTGGTGTAGATAGAGAACTGACCGCCACCAACCAGCTTGAAATCAACCTCAACACCGGTGGACTTGCCAATCCAGTTGCGTTGGATCTCCTTGGTGGATTCGGGCCAATCAATCTCATCCAGGCCCTCCAGCAAAGCTTCCGCAAATGCAGGCTGGTCAATGACCCACTGCATCATCATCTTCTTCACAACGGGATAACCGCCACGCTCAGACTTGCCGTCGATAACCTCGTCATTGGCAAGCACAGTGCCCAGCGCTTCGCACCAGTTAACGGGCATCTCAATACGCTTGGCATAGCCCTTCTCCCACAGCTTCTTGAAGATCCACTGTGTCCACTTGTAGAAATCGGGATCAGAGGTGGCGATGACCTTGGACCAGTCATAGTCAAAGCCCAGCTCCTTCAGCTGACCGGAGAAGGTCTCGATGTTCTTTTGGGTAAAGCCATTGGGATGATTGCCGGTATCAACGGCATACTGCTCTGCAGGCAGACCGAAGGAGTCATAACCCATAGGGTGCAGAACATTGAAGCCCTGCATACGCTCCATACGGGACATAATGTCAGTAGCCGTATAGCCCTCGGGGTGACCTGCGTGCAGACCGACGCCGGACGGATACGGGAACATATCCAATACATAATTCTTGGGCTTGCTGAAATCCCAAACATCCGTGGCGAAGGTATTATTCTTCTCCCAATA
>JAZSCE010000064.1:0-30916 GCA_045602725.1 Faecousia sp.
GAACGACATGGCTCCGATCCGACTTCATAACGGTGCCACGGAAGCCTCTTTCCTCCAGTGCCCGGACACCGGCAATGGTGCTGCCGCCGGGGGAGCAGACCGCATCCTTCAGGGTTTGGGGCGGTTGCTTGGTGACCAGCGCCATTTCTGCTGCGCCAGCCAGGGTTGCGGCGGCATAGGCCAGTGCCTTGTCTCTGGGGAGGCCGCAGGCAACCGCGCCGTCGGCCATTGCCTCGATGAACATATACACGAATGCCGGGCCGCAGCCGGAAACGGCGCAGGCGGCATCAATCAGCTTCTCATCCAAAGGATCCAAATAGCCGGCAAAGCGCATATCGCTGAGGAAATCGATCAGAGTACCTTCGTCTACCAAATCATTATGACAATAGAGAATGACGCCCTTGCCAACGGAAACCGGGGTGTTGGGCATAATGCGAATGACAGGCAGGCGGGTGCCGGCCAGCTCCTCGATCCGCTCTATAGTCAGGCCGGCGGCCATAGAGATCAGCAGGGGCTTTTTCTCGGCAAGCATAGGCTGCAGAGGGCGCAGGGCATCTGCCATCATTTGGGGCTTGACACCCAAAAATACACGGTGGCAGGCAACCGCTTCAGCGTTGGTGCCGTCGGTACAGCCCAGCTCCGCTGCCAGGTCTATGGCACGACCGGAACGGTCGGACAGAAGAATGTCATTTGTCGTTTTGGAAAGAGCCTTGGCAAGGGCACCGCCCATATTGCCGCAGCCGATAAAACCGTATTTCATAATGATCCTCCTAACGGATATGTCCGTTGCCGGTGATGATATACTTGTAGGTGGTCAGCTCCATCAGACCCATTGGGCCACGGGCGTGGAGCTTTTGGGTGGAGATGCCCATTTCGCAGCCCAGGCCGAATTCACCGCCATCGGTGAAGCGGGTGGAAGCATTGACATACACGGCGGCGCTGTCTACACCGGCGGTGAAGATGCGCTGGGCTTCCTCGCTGCGGGTGACGATGGCTTCGCTATGGCCGGTGGAGTGGGCGCTGATGTGGGCAACGGCTTCTTCTACGCCATCCACGCATTTGATCGCCAGGATGTAGTCCAAAAATTCTGTGTCGAAATCAGCTTCGCTGGCGGGTGTGCCGGGGATGATGCCCTGGGCGGTTTTGTCCAAGCGAAGCTCTACCCGGTCTGCCAGGCGCTTATGAAGCATCGGTAGGAATTCGCCGGCGATGGCTTTGTCTACCAGCAGGACTTCCTCTGCGTTGCAGACGCTGGGGCGGCTGGTCTTGGCATTTTCGATGATATTCAGCGCCATAGTGAGATCGGCGGTTTTTTCCACATATACGTGGCAGATGCCGGTGCCGGTGGCGATGCAGGGAACGGTGGCCTGCTGCAGGCAGGCATTGATCAGGCCTGCGCCACCACGAGGGATCAGCAGGTCAATATAGCCGTTGGCGGTCATCAGCGCGGTGGCGCTGGCATGGGTGGTGTCCTGCACCAGGTGGATGGCATCTTTGGTAATGCCCACAGATGCAAGGCCCTCACGCAGGGCATTTACAATGGTATTGGCAGAGCGGAAGGCTTCCTTACCGCCCCGAAGGACGCAGACATTGCCGCTTTTCAGCGCAAGGGCAGCGGCATCGCTGGTGACGTTGGGGCGACTTTCGTAAATGATAGCGATGACACCCATAGGAACAGACACCTTGCGGATCTGCAGGCCGTCGGCACGGATATATTCGTCCAGGAGCTTGCCTACGGGATCGGGCAGCCCGGCAACCTCGCGGATGCCGTTTGCCATTGCGACGATCCGGTCTTGTGTCAGGCGCAGACGATCCAGCATCACGGGGGAGATGGTGCCCTGAGCGGCCTCCATATCCAGGGCGTTTGCTGCCAGGATATCAGCGCTTTGGGCGATGAGGGCGGCTGCCATAGCTTCCAGGGCGGCGTTTTTCTGCGCCGAGGTTAGCTGGGATATCTGCAGCTTTGCCGCTTTTGCGGCGGTCAGCATTTCTTTCATTTGGATTCCCCCGAAAATGTAGTGCCTACCGGCTTGCCGTCGATGATATCGTAGAGGACGGCAGGGTTTCTGCCGTTGGTGATGATCATATCGCAGCCACAGCCCAGGCAGATTCTGGCAGCCTGCAGCTTGGTGATCATACCGCCGGTGCCGAGCTTGGAGCCGCTGACGCCGGCAATGGAGAGAATATAGTCATCGATAGCGGTGACCCGGGGGATCAACCGGGCATCGGGGTTGTTATGAGGGTCAGCGGTGTACAAGCCGTCAATATCGGACAGCAGCACCAAAAGCTCAGCATTGACGCTCTGCGCTACAATGGCGGCAAGGGTGTCATTATCGCCGATGACGATCTCGTCGGTGGCGACAGTATCGTTTTCGTTGAGGATGGGCAGGGCACCCAGCTCCAGCAGCCGATTGAGGGTGTTGCTGAAGTTCTGATGGCGGGTGTCGCTTTGGATATCATCACCGGTGATCAGCAGCTGGGCCACGGTGTGGTGGTACTCGGAGAACAGCCTACCGTATGTATACATCAGCTCACATTGGCCAACGGCGGCTGCCGCCTGCTTGGTGGGGATGTCCGTAGGGCGCTGGCGCAGACCCAGCTTGCTGACACCCATACCGATGGCACCGGAGGTGACCAGGATGACCTCGTGGCCGGCATTCTTGATATCCGAGATGACACGGCAAAGCTCCTCCACCCGGCGGATATTCAGGTGGCCGGTGGAATGGGTCAGGGAGCTGGTGCCGATTTTTACGACGATACGCATAGCTTCGCCTCCAGAAAAAAGATGTATACATTATACAGCGGCATGCATAAAAAGTCAAATACGGGAAAAGCAGCATCTCAACTGAGATGCTGCTTTTTGCGGCTGGAAAGGCTGATGAGTACCTGCGAGGGCAGGTAGAACAGCCAAGCCAGGTTGAACGGTGCGAAGATGATCTTGTGCAGCACAGAGCCTTCCGGGAGGGGAAGGTAGCTGCCGGACATTACCTGCAGGCCGATGACCGTATCGCACAGCAGGAAAAATACCAGGCCGATGGCGAAAAGCGGATAGCGCCGAAACTGCATAAATGCCAGGATAATGTTGAAAATTAGGTTTACATAATAACAGATGGAGATGACTGCCAGGGGGTCGGTGGCGTCTTTTAGAATGGCAATGGTGATGGCTTCTGCAATGGCGATGAGCCCTAAGCGGATGAAAAGCAGGGATTTGACGGGGCGGGAGCGGTGCAGCATCGCTGCATATAGGCTCTGAGCGCCCAGGAAGAACACCATACCCCAAAATTGCTGAATGGGGTCACAGACCACCAGGAAGAAATCCGCGCCTACCGTGCAGGCCAGGCCGCCAATGAGCCAAAGGTTCTGCCGCTGGGTAAGGGCATACAGGAAGGACAGCACAATGGAAGCGTAGGAGGTCGCGGTGAGCACAGTGCCGCCGGCGGTGAGGATGAAATAGTACAAAGCGCAGCAGATGCACAGAAACAGCACAGTCAGTGCGGCATCTGATTTATTGCGAAAGAGCTTCATAATCATACCTTCAGGATGCGGCGCAGCTGCTCCAAAGCCTCGTCGTATTCATCAAATTCTACGATATAATCGCAGATTTCGGCATTTTGCTTCTCGAATTCCAGGGAGGTCAGGCGGTTCACCTTGTCCTCAATGGAGGAGTTCTTTCGCAAAATGGCGGACATAACCTTCTTTTTGTCACGCTTGATATAGATGGTAAGCACGTTTTTGAAATGGGTCTTAAGGGCCATTGCGCCGCTGATGTCCATTGTGGTCAGGACCCGCTTGCCGGAGGCCAGAATTTTCTCCACATCGGCCTTGCGGGAGCCGTAGCCGTGGCCGGCATACATCGTGGATTGGAACATTTCGCCGCTGTCGCACATAGCGCGGAAGGTTTCTACGCTGACATAGTTGTACCACTGGTTTTCCTCCACAGCGGTGGGGTCATTGGTAGTGTAGCTGACCAGCTTGTTGTAACGGTCGGTCAGCTCCAGGAGCTGGGATGCGATCTTGGATTTGCCACTGCCGGATGCGCCAACCAGCACAACAATGCTGGGATCCTCCGGTGCGTTTTCGCCGGAGGTGACGCTGTAGCTTTCGGCGATGACCTCCACCAAGCGCAGAAATTCGTCATAGTTATTGACGGCCAGCATACCGGTGGCCTCCTGATTCCAAGGGCGCCGCATCAGAATGGGATACTTGGCAGGGGAGTTCAGAATATTATGCATCGCGTCGTCGAAGAGAATGTCCATATGGATCTTGTCCTTGCGGGCGCCCATATAGATATGATCCCGGGGGATCTCCGGAAATTCCTCCAAAATGCGCTGGGCACGGATGCCCATAAATTCCGGCGGAACGGCGGTGCAGATATAAACTTCGGTCATTTGGGACAGCCGTCGTACGAATTCCCTGGCGCCGGGATAGACCGGCTGGGTGCGGTAAAATTCCGGGTCGCTGAAATAGGGGTAAATGGTGTCAGCACGGGTGCCCAGGCGTCCCCAATGGACTTTTTCGTAAATGGTCATGGGGGGATCGAATTTGTATTTCTCGTTGGCAAGACGGATGGCATAGGATGTGCATTCCATCAGCAGATCATCAATGTCCAAAGCCGTAGAAAGCCGATATCTTCTATTCATAACAGTACCTCCTTTGGGACAAAAAGAGCTTTCCGTGTTTTGCCGTGAAACACAGAAAGCTCGCTTAAGAAAATTATACCAGTTACAGTCTGAAAATGCAAGAGCTTTGTTGAAAAATGTACAAGAGACGCATCCGCACGCGCAAATAATACGAAAAAACATAGAAATCACTTTAAAATCCCGAAGGGTTTGCCGCAAAAATTATCGCGGATAGGCAACATAGGGAAGGGAAGCTATATGGGAATGTAGGGAAACTGCAAAAAGTGAGAACTATGTTTACTTGGTCTGCGATTGCTTGAATTCGTTTAGTTTTCGCAGGGCGGAGCGGAGATTTACATTTTGCCTGATGATCTCGCCCTGGGCATTCCGGGTTTCAAAGGTGGCCAGGATCAATTCGATGTTTTCATAGGTGAACAAAACCGGGTCAATATCCCCCAAGGTTTGGGCATCGTACATCTTTTCCAAATATTTGGGACCGGCGAAGGTGTAAATTCTTGCCACATAGTCCTTCATCGTCAGGTTTACAAGATCTTTTCTGCCCTGAGCCAGTGCGTTGCCGATCTCCCGGTAATCCACCTGACCGTGCTTTCTGTAATGATTATAAAAAGCACGCATCAGGTCCTCGGCAGATGGGTATGCCAGGGGGGCGGCGGTGGGAATGGGCTGTATTTGCGTAGTTTGGGCGGCTTTTTGCTTCCCAATCGTGTGGATGATACGGCAAAAATGGCGGGTGATCACTTCCGCATAGTAGTATTCCGACTCGTCACACATTTGAAACAGCTTCGCGATCACATCCAGTGAGCGCTTGATATCCAGCTCATCACCGGATTTGGCATTGGCATATTTTTGCTGCAAGGCAATAAAATCAGAGCAATACATAGAGGCATCCCCTTAAAAAGTGATATCTATGTTTATGCTATCATCTTTTATGAGAAGAGTCAAGAGCGTTGCGGAAAATAGTTATCCGCTTTTTTCTGCGGCGAAGAATGAAAAGGCATCGGACAGTGAATCCCGGATAATGAATTCGGCTGCGCCATCATACGGTGTGGGGGAATAGTTAATGATGATCAGGTGCTTGCCCCGGAAGGCATCCAGCAAGGATGCCGCGGGATGTACGGTCAAGGATGTGCCACCGGCGATCAGAATATCTGCCTTTGCGATCTCATTTCGTGCATCGGCAAAGTTGAAACCGTCCAACGCTTCCCCGTAGAGGGTCACATCGGGACGCACAGCAGCGCCGCAGCTGGGACAGATCGGCACATTGTTGCCGCTGGAGAGGATATCTTTGCTGTAGACTTTTCTGCAGCGGGTGCAATAATAGCGATCGGCTGTTCCGTGGAGCTCAATGACCCGCCTGCTGCCGGCGGCCTGGTGCAGGCCGTCGATATTTTGGGTAATCACAGCTTTGATGACACCACGCTGCTCCAACTGCGCCAGGGCTTTGTGGGTGGCGTTGGGTGCTGCCGATGGGAAGAGCATATTGCGGCGGAAGAATGTGAAAAACTTGTCTGGCTCGCTGATCAGGCACTGCACGCTCAGATAGTATTCCTTTGATGCTTCGGCATTACGATAAAGTCCGTTGCTGCCACGGAAATCCGGGATTCCGCTATCTGTGGATACACCGGCGCCGCCAAAAAAGACGGCATATTTGGAAGAAAGCAGGAGCCGCTTGATTTGGGATAACTGCTGTGTATTCATATTTATTACTCCTTAGATGGGAAATGGATATTCACAAAACTATCTGATTGGAGTATATCACGGATATTTGCAGGGTGCAACAAAAAGACCAGCCCGGCTGATGCGGTGGCATCGGGCAGGGCTGGTTGATTTTAGAAATATATTTGGTTCGGGGCGCACTTAATAGCCCACCAGGATGCCGAAAAACAGCACCGCTATGGAGATTACAAACAGCAGAAGCTGCAATTTCCAAGTCCATTTCAGCCATTTCCAATAGGATACATTGGCCATAGAAAGGCCGATGAGCAGCACGGGATTGGTGGGCAGGATCACATCGGTGAAGCCGTCGGCCATACAGTAAGTAAGAATCACCAGCGTGGGGGAAATGCCCAGGGCATTGGTAATGGGCAGAACAATGGGCATAACCAGGAAAATCTTTGCGGAAGCAGAGCCGATAAACAGCTGCAAAAACAGGATCAGACCATAGATCAGCAAAATGGTAACGAACTTGCCCTTGCCTTCCAACAGTTGCAGCACCGTATGCATAACGGTGTCGATGATATTGCTCTCAACCATTACCAGCTTCACAGAAGATGCCAGGGCGATCATCGCCACTGCAGGCAGCATAGCTACCGCGCCTTGCAGGAAGCAGCGCAGCACCTGGCGGAAATCTTTGCAAACCAGCTGACCGGCGATGAGACCGGAGATCAGGAAGCTGACCGCCAGAATGGGGATTGCAAAGCCGGAGATCGCCCGAATGCAGGCGATGGCCACCAGCAATACGCCCTGAAGGGCAAAAAATACCGTATAGACCCGGAAGATCCTTTGCTGATCCGCGGGCGCATCCTCTCCTTGTTCAATGAGCGCTTTCCGCTTTTGCCGGTCGAGCGCATAGGTGGGGGAGCATTCCGGGTTTCGTTGGAGCTTTTTCAGGTAGCGCAGCAAAAACGCGCACAGCACGCAATAGACAATGGCAAAAAACAGAAGCCGCAGCCACGCGCCGCTGGATACGTGGATCCCTGCCAGCTGCGCCGCGGTGCCTACGGAAAAGGGATTGGTGATTGCTGTGGAGAAGCCGAAGCAGGCAGCCATCAGGCAGGCGCCAAGTCCCGTCATCGTGTCCAGCTGCATCGACAGCATAAACACAATGATCAGCGGAAGCAGCGTTACCAGCTCCTCAAACATACCAAACAGACTGCCAAAAAGCATAAACAGCAGCACGGTGATGCAGACCACAGGGCCGCCGCTGTCACGCAAGCGGCGCATAATGTACGCAATAACGGTTTTGATTCCGCCGGTTTTATCCAGCAGATTGAATACGCCGCTCATTACCAGCAGGAAGATGCTGATCATAATGATGGTAAGGGCATCCTCGGATGCGAACACACGAAACGGTGCTGTGACAATGCGCCAAATGGCGATGCCGGACACCTGGCCCGGCTGGTAGGTGCCGGGGATGATATTGCCGGCAATATCCCGGTCAAAAGCGCCCTGCGGAACAAAATACGACAAGGAACCGCAGAAAAACAGCACCACAAGCAGCAGCACTGCCACCGTTACAAAGGAACGGACGCTGATATTGGAGTAGGCTTTCTCTTTTGCTTTGATTTCTTTCTCTCTCGTAAGGATAGTGATTCCTCCTCAGTTCTCAGATGCCTTGTGCAGGAGCATAGATGCCATATACCACTGTACAGCGGAGCGCTTTTCCTCCGGCACAAAGTACAGAATCTGCGTGCCATTGTAAATTTCAAAATTCTCACCGGCACCAAAGAGAAGCCGGTAAAGCCGCTGGATGGAAAAATGCAGGGAAACCGCTTCTCCATCCTGCGAGCCCGTGTAGGTAAGTCCTTCACGATTCAGGGTACAAACACCCCAGCCACCGTGCCGGGTCAGGCGCTTGCCATCGCCCGGGAGGCGCAGCTCTACTTTCGAGGTCAAAGTGTAGTTTTCGTCCCCGGCAATCTCTTTTTCCAGGAGTGCCATTTGCCAATCGTACCACTGGGCAAGATTTTGGAATTGGAAATCAGCCGCAAAGCTGTAGCGGTTGTCAATGGATGTCAAATGGCCACAATGCTCGCAGAAGATTTGATTTTTCTTTGTGGTAAGGGTGAACTTTCTGCCGCAGGAGGGGCAGGTGGTGAGAATGTTCTCCAGGCCCTCTGCCAGGTGGCTGCAGCGGTAGCGAATGTTGGGACGCTGCTGAAGCCATTGGAATTCATCGTAGGAAAGCCGCTGCTCTATGCCCTGCTTCACTTCCTCCAGGGAAAGAGCGTTCACCTGCTCTGCCGTATAGAGGAGGTCAAGCTCTGCCTCCACCAATGCGCCAAAACGGAAGCCGTGACCCCACTTGGGGTCGGCAAGATAATCGCCGTTGATTTTGATGGTATAGACGTTAACACCGGCCTTCTTGATGAAGGAATAGGTGCTGGGCTGAATATCCTCAAAGCGGCCGGCGGTGGAAAGCCGGGCCTCCGGCATCATTGTCAGGAGTTCTTTGTTTGCCAGCACGGTCAGACAATTCTTGGCGTTCTCCACATCCATTGCGAACATACTCTTAGGGAATGCGCCCAGCGTACGCAGGAGGGCGCCAAGAAGATTGTGGTAAAAATACAGTCTTGCGACGATAAAGTGGGGCTTGAATTTGCGCAGCAGCGCTGCTGCGTAGACAAAGTCAATAAATGAGCCGTGGTTGCACAAAGCGATGGAAGGGGTTTCCGGCTTGCCGATCTTATTGACTGTCTTAAGGCGCACGCCGCAAAGGAAAAGGTATACTCTGGCGGCGTAATATACAACGGCCAGCACAAAGGTGTTTACCGGCCGGACCTTGTTCTTTTGCGTAGTTTTATGGCGCTCAGCAAAGCGGTTTAATTTGGAGAAAAAGAAATCCTTTTTCCAAACCAAAAGGGCGGCTACCAGAATCAAAGCCGCAAATACGCAAACAGAAACGCTCCAATGGTTCATAATGGCCATATTTCCCAGACCGACGCCGATACATACAGAGGGCAGCGCACCCAGCGTTGTGACGGTAATAAAGCGGCGGTAGGACATTCCCAGGCTTGCCGCAAGGAAGCAAATCATACCGTAGGGGATCGCCGGGAGAAAATACAAAATGAAAACAATCAGGGTTGCCCGGCTGGACTGGGCGATTGTTTCCAGATTCAGGTTCAAGTTCTTAATGAAGAAGCTGCGCACACGATCGCCGAAAACCTTTTGCAGCATATAGATCAGCGAGTTTCCGCAAACGACACCGAGCATACAGCACAAAAGTCCAACCGGAAACGAGAAGGTGATGCCGGCAAGAACCTGGACCGGCTCTGCCGGTAAAAAAGCGCATACGACCTGGAGCATCGAAAGGGCGCCGATTGCAATGTATCCGCGCCAACCAAAGCCGGACAAAAGCTCTTTCATTTCCTCATTGGAAAGATCCTGAACAACCAGGCATTTCAGAAGCGTCATATTGCCACCGGACAGCGCAAACACTATCAGCAGGGAAAAGATGATGATTGCGCCGAAGGCAATCAGCCATTTTATTTTTGCGTGACGTTTGACGGCCATCGTAACGAAATCACCTCTCTATCGCTCATTTTCAAACACTATAGCAAATATTATAGCAAAAAAAGAGCGGCAATTCAATGTGTTTTTCTATAAATTGGAAAGAAAGCAAGAGAAAGTGTGGATTTTCCACCCCTGCAGGTGGCATTGCCGGGGCAATCAAGCACTTGACGTATAGAATAGAAAAAAGTTGCAGCGGTATCTATTTTGTAGTAATATATAGTTATGCACCCAAAATGTCCCAATTAAGAAAGATAAGTTGCGTGATATTTTGAATAAAGGAGAGATTCCTACGGATCGCTTTGAGCCTAAAAAGCTGGCGCTGCATGCCCGATGCGTACCGATGGGAACTGCATAGTGCTTCAAAGCAGGAACGCATTGCTTCAGCAATCCATATTGATGTTTGATTTTTACAAGGAGGTTTTGGATGAAAATTGAAATCTATTCCAGGGAAGAAATGGAAAAGCGTTTGCGAGAAGGTCCGCTCTATGATACGGCGGTTATCAGCTTCTACGACCCGCCAACTTCCCGCGTGCCCGCGGATTATGCGCCACTGGATTACGGCAATAAGTGTACTGCGGCATATTTCATCGCAATCCACGATATTGACCCGGAGGTGTTGCCGGAATTTGGCTTGACAATGGAAACCTATTTTCCGGAAGCAAAACGGCTGGCCCTATTTATCAAAACTGCGGTGGCGCGCAATTTGCACATCGTGTGCCAATGCGAGTATGGACAAAGCCGCAGTGCGGCCTGCGCTGCGGCGATCAAGGAATATTATGCACACGATGGTATCTCCATTTTTGCCGACTATCGGTACTACCCCAATCAGCTGATTTTCAACAAGCTGCTGGCTGCCCTGAAGGCAGTTGAAAGCGGGGAGGATTTGCGATAAGTAAACGTGCAAAAAGATTCCGGACTAAAAAACACGGGAGAGGCGGAAGCCCCTCCCGTATTTGTTTGTATTTGGACTCACTAAATAATTCATAGGTGCAAAAATAACGATACGATTTTTTGCCGTTTTTGATGTAGCAAATCGGGCATATGATCCTGCGCAACCGCATAATAAAAAAGCCAAATCAATTTGGAAAAATTCACAAGGTGTGCTATCATAATGATGAGTTGAAGATAAGAACTCAGACATCTGACACCACGAAGGAAGTACAACCCTTTCAGGTAAAAGAAGAGAAAAGGAGAATTATGTAGTATGAAATATGGCGGCGTTACTTTAGAGCATGTTTTAGCCTTTCAAATCAGAATTATGATGGGTAATCAGTATGACAGATTGGTGGAAGGAATGCGGACGGGCAGCAAGGTGGAGCCTGTTATTGCGTGCCTTCGTCTTGGTTGGAACGATGCTTTTCGACATACCAGTGAAAATACCGAGGAAGCAAACAAGCTGTCCGACAAAGAAAAACAACAGCAAATGAATAGAATCTGCAATCGGTTGGCCAAGGAATTCTGCGAATATTCGAGATTGCAAAGCACAGAGGAGCGTCACGCGTATATTCACGAGAAAATGGAGGATCCCGAATTTGTAAAGAAATTCGCATCCTTTAAGGTTGTTGAGGGAAGCGACAAAGCGCTTTCCTTTGGGCATATCCAAAAAATGTTCAACATTGCCGTCAAGCTGTATCTTTGCCTGAAAATTTGTGCTGATTCTGCTCCGAACCCAATCATTCTGGAGTACGGTGCAACGCCCGATGAGAATGTTGTGCTTGATGCCAAAAAGTTGGAACTACTAAGTGGTGAGAATGTTACCGCTGACTGCCCCATCGATCATTACATTTTGGGGACAATCGACAAAAGACTTTCGGACACAGGTGCTTGTCGTACTTCTAAAGTTCGCACAAAGAAATTTGCAGACATTCCCTGGAGCAAATTGCGAGGAGAAGAGGATCAAACCTACATAGAGATTCAAAAGGAAATTGCCGCCTTGCAAAAGAATGATTCAAAATCTAATTTGTGCTTTGATTTTGAAGGCTGGAATACTTAGCCATTTTCGGACAAAATACGGAATGAAATATTCAAGACTGTCTTTCCTTAGATCAAATAAAAGCTGCAGCGGATTGTATTATCCGCTGCAGCTTTTATTGGTGCGGATGACTTCGACTCGATTTGCATTTTTGCCCGCAAGGCAAAAATAAAGGAGTTGACGCCATCGAGACCGGCGTCAAGCAACAGTCCACCGGACTGTTGCATTTAGATGGGTTCGTGTCCCGTCTTACCTTGACAGAAACAAATAAAGGAGAGGCGCTGTCCTCTCCTTTTATTTGTTTGGTGCGGATGACAGGACTCGAACCTGCACGCTTGCGCGTTGGAACCTAAATCCAATGAGTCTACCAATTCCACCACATCCGCATATTCTTTTGTGCCTCTGATTTTTTACAGGTCGAGGGATCCGTGGTGGGGCATTTCGCCTGATCCACGGTTTATAAAAACAGGTGAACCTGTTTTTATAGTTAAGCAAAGATATATAGCAGAGCAATAACCACATATACTGCGGCTAGGATGTAGTACCAGATAGCATTTTTCTTAACTTTCTGGATCATACCCAAGTTTAGCCAAAAAACAGAGAAAAGGGGAAAGAGTATGCCCTTCGAAATCGGCAATAAACCAAACAGATCAAGCGCAGACAAAACTAGATACGAAAAACCGGAAATCAAACCAACGACATATATGACTCGCTGTACCGTTGTCATTTCATTCCACTTCATTTTGATACCTCCCAAAAACCTTCAGTGAGGCGGCAGCACCTAAATCCAATGAGTCTACCAATTTCATCATTCTCGCGTAGCAAGCGTATTTTATCACCGAATGGAGGAAAAGTCAAAAGGTTATTTTGTGGAGAAAAAGAAACCCCGCACCGGAAAAGGTGCGGGGGTATTACCATCAGCCGTCGTGCGTATGCACGACCACAGGCTTTATATGAGGGATGTGATTACAAAGTAGGCGACCACGGCGATGCCCAGAATGATGCGGTAGATGCCGAAGATGGAGAAGGAGTGCTTGCGGACATATTCCATCAGGCCCTTGATGACGATCAAGCTGACGATAAAGGACACGACACAGCCGGTGATCAGCACCATCAGCTCCGTGGAGGTGGCGGTAGCGCCGTCCAGCAGGAATTTCAGCAGCTTCAGTGCGCTGGCGCCCAGCATTGTGGGAATCGCCATAAAGAAGGAGAACTCTGCGCCGGCAGGACGGGCAACGCCCAGGACGATAGCGCCCAGGATGGTGGCACCGGAACGGGATGTGCCGGGGATCAGGCTCAGGCACTGGAATGCGCCCATAAGTAACGCGGTGCGGTAGTCGATCCCGGTTACTTCCTGAATGCGGAAGCTGCGGCGCTGATTCCACTTTTCCACGAACAAAAATGCAATGCCGTAGATGATCAGCATAACGGCAACGACGATGTAGTTATACAGGTGTTCATCCATCCAATCGTCCAGCAGCAGACCGATGACGGCGGAGGGGATGACAGCCACGATGACCTTAAACCAAAGCTGCCAGGTATCCTTCTTTTGCGGTGCGGTTTTCTTGGGGCTGAAGGGATTCAGCTTATGGAAGAACAGCACGATAACAGCCAGGATTGCGCCAAGCTGGATCACTACCTGAAACATCTCATAAAAGGCTTCGGATATGTTCAAATGCAGGAATTGGTCGAGCAGGATCAAATGGCCGGTGGAGGATACCGGCAGCCACTCGGTAATGCCCTCGACGATGCCAAACAGTACGGCTTTCAAAAATTCGATCATAGGGGTCTCCTTTCAAGATTTGCTTTGTCTATGATACCATAATGGGAACAATTAAGCAAGGGAAACCGGCGTGTTCACATTTTAGGGTGAAAGTCTTAACAAATTATTAACCAAAAGCACAGAAAATGTGGTATAATAAGAAAAAAAGAAACAAGTTGGATTTGGAGGCTATTGTATGGCACATACAGTTTTGGTAGTGGAGGACGATCGCAATATTGCGGGTCTGCTGCAGATTTATTTGGAAAAAGAAGGCTACAAGGTGGCGATCGCCTACGATGGCGGCGAGGGATTGGCGAAATATCGGGCTATCCGGCCGGACCTGGTGCTGCTGGATGTGATGATGCCGGTGATGGATGGCTGGGGCGTATGCAAGGCCATTCGTGCCGAGGCGCAGACACCGATCATTATGCTGACCGCCAAGAGCGAGGTGGATGACAAGGTCAACGGCCTGAAGGTGGGTGCGGATGACTATATCACCAAGCCTTTTGAAATGCGCGAGGTTTTGGCTCGGGTGGAGGCGGTACTGCGCCGCAGCAGCGATGTGGCTGCCCCTGCGAAGGCAAGGCAGCTGAGCTTTGACAAGCTGACCATTGATATGGATGCGTTTGAGCTGACGGTGGACGGCAAGAAGGTGGATGCGCCGCCGAAGGAGATGGAGCTGCTGTTCTACCTGGCGTCCACGCCCAATCGGGTATACACCCGGAATCAACTGCTGGACGAGGTTTGGGGCTTTGATTGCTATGTGGACAGCCGGACGGTGGACGTCCACATCAAGCGGCTGAGAGAGAAATTGGAAGGTGTCAGCGAAAGCTGGTGCCTGAAGACCGTTTGGGGCGTTGGCTACAAGTTTGAGGTTGTGCAATAAAAAGTATAGTTCATTGTATAAATAAAAAGCCACGGTTGAAAAAACAACTGTGGCTTTAAAAATATATACTGTATATAAGCCTTAGCGTTGCAGTGGTTCCCAGATTACTGCCCGCATTCCTCATCCGTCAAAAATCAAGATTTTTGACACCTTCCCCCCCGGGGGAAGGCTTGGCGGGGGACCCTCTCAGTCAGCCTGCTCGGCTGACAGCTCTCCCAGAGGGAGAGCCAAGATGCGGGGCACGCTTTTGTTGCGCAAATGTAAACTTTTTTGGAGGCTGTTGCAATATGGGCCGGGGGTGATTATAATATTTGCAAGATTACGCAAAGGAGATGGAGGTCAGCGATGAAAAGTACATTCAGCCGGATACTGACGGCGGTGGCCATTGCGCTGCTGGCGGCGCTGCTGCTGATCGGCATCTTCTTTCAGATTTTGGTGCGGGATTTTCTGACAGATTCTGCTGTGGATTCGCTGAAAAAAGATGGCGAGGTTTTAGTTGAGCTGGTGCAGGCGGCTTATTCCGGTGCGCCGATCACAGATCGGAATTTTACCGTGGCGCTGACGGTGGCTACCTCGGTCTCCGGTGCGGATGCGGTAATTTGCGATAACACCGGCAAGCTGGTGCTTTGCGCACGGTCGCCGCTGGGCTGTGAGCATCAGGGTATGATGCTGGGGAAGGAGTATTTGGAAACGGTTTTCAGAACCGGCTGCGCCACCGATACCGGCGTGATCCAAGGGCTGTATCCGGAGCGGCGTTATGTGGTGGGATTGCCCATCGTAAATACCCAGACCGGCGCACGGATCGGCATTATCATTATGTCCACGCCGATGGCGGAGACTTCGGCGGTGCTGCGGAGGATTTCCGAAATTTTTGTATTCGTGTCGATTTTGGTTGTACTGCTGGCGGTGTGCCTGATGACGCTGTTTGTGCGGCAGCAGAGTAGGCCGCTGAAAGAAATGGCAAAAGCGGCCAGGGCCTTCGGCCACGGTGAGCTGACGGCGCGGGTGGAAATTGAGGGCAACCACACCCAAGAGGTGGAGGAGCTGGCGCTGGCATTTAACAATATGGCGGCATCGCTGCAGAAAAGTGAGTATCAACGGCAGGAATTCGTTGCCAATGTATCTCACGAGCTGAAAACGCCTATGACTACCATCGCCGGCTATGTGGATGGTATTTTGGACGGCACCATCCCGGAGGAAAAGGAAAGACAATATCTGCAGGTGGTTTCGGATGAAACCAAGCGGCTGAACCGGCTGGTGCGCAGTATGCTGGACATTTCCCGGCTGCAGGATCAGCAGGGCATCCCGGAGGAGCAGAAGATCCACTTTGATGTGGAGGAAGCCCTGGGGCAGGTGCTGATCAGCTTTGAGCAGAAGATCGAGGAGAAAAAGCTGCGGGTGCAGGTGGATATGCCGGAGCATCCTGTGTTTACCCTGGCGCATCAGGACTATATTACACAAGTATTGTACAACCTGGTGGACAATGCTGTGAAATTCTGCCCGGAGGGTGGCGCATTGGAGCTGCGCATCCGGGAAGGCAGCGGAAAGGTATACATTTCCGTCAGCAACGAGGGGCAGACCATTCCGCCGGAAGAGCTGCCGCTGGTATTTGACCGGTTCCACAAAATCGACAAGAGCCGCAGCCAAAATCGGGATAGCTGGGGCTTGGGGCTTTATATCGTTAAGACCATCGTGTCTGCCCACGGGGAGAATATTTCCGTCGACAGCCGGGATGGCAAGACCACATTCGCGTTTACGCTGCCCCAGGTGAATTGAGGTTTTTATGGAGAATGTAAGCAATCAAAATTTTGAGCAGGATTCCTACAAGACCGGCTCCACCAAACCACCCAAAAAATGGGGCGGTTTGGTGGCGGCGCTGTTGGTCGCTGTGATCCTGCTGGCGGGCGTTTCCAGCATCCTGGGCGTGATGAACATTCACCTGTTTCGGATGCTGCAGGCGGAAAAGGGAGGCCCGGTTTCCTTTACACCCGGCGATAATAGGGCTACGATGCCGGCGCCGGATGCTGCCGGGCAGCCACGGCTTGGCTTGACGGTGGGAAGCATCGGAGAGCTGGAGCAGCGGTATTATGAGCTGCCGGCAGGCGTGCTGATCACGGAGGTGGATAACCGGGGCTGCGCTGCCAAAGCGGGACTTACGGTGGGTGATATCATTACTTCATTCAACGGCGTCAGGGTATTGACAGCGCAGGAGCTGGAGCAGGCACTGCAAAAATGCCAGGCTGGTGAGCGGGTGCAAATTGAATTTTACCGGTATCGGGCCCAAAAGCAGTTTGCGACCACGGTGATCTTGGATACTGAGGGATGATGGTATGGAAAAGTTTTACAGAAAGCAAATGAAAATCGGTGATACCCAGGTCAATGCCTTTGACCGGCTGAAAAACAGTCAGCTATTGGCGATCCTGCAGGAGGCGGCCGGAGAACACGGCGCGCTGCTGGGCGTGGATAAGGATTCACTGCTTAAGAAAAATCTGTTTTGGGCGTTGATCCGCTATCACATTGAGGTGACACGGCTGCCCCGGTCCGGGGAGACCATTACGGTGGAGACCTGGCCGATGCCCACCACCCGGACGGCGTATCCCCGTGCTACGGTGGCGTATGATGCCGACGGCAATGAGTTATTTCGGGGCATCAGCCTGTTCGTACTGGTGAATTTTGAGACCCGGGCGATGGTACTGCCGGCCTTCAGCGGTGTGGCGGTGGATGGCTGGGTCCGGGGCAATGAGCTGGCGCTGCCCGGCTCGCTGCTGCCGAAGGCGCTGGAAAACGACGAAAGCCGGGTGGTACGGTTCTCCGACCTGGACTTTAACGGCCACATGAATAACTGCCGGTATATGGAATGGGTGGACGATCTGCTGAGCGCGCAGTTCCACGCTGAGCATAGCCCCAGGGAGATGGTGATCTGCTATCACACCGAGGCTCGGGAAGGAGATAAGGTGGATATGTCCTGGGCGTTGGAAGATGGCGAAATCCTAAGCGTGGATGCCCGCCGGGAGGCAGAAGATGTGCCTATGGGACACGGACGGGTGTTCTCGGTACAGATTCGCTTCTAAAAGTGTTCTGTAAACCGATTGGCGCTGTGGCTGATTGCGTAAATAATCACATAAATTTTGGAAAACCCCTTGCAAGCATAGTGTTTGCAAGGGGTTTTCAGCGCTTTGCTGTGGAAAAGTCTGTGGATAATGTGGAAAACTTATGTCTACCAGTGGACAGAAAAACAGGGGTTTCAACAAATTATGTCAACTAAAGTTCCGGGCGGACACGATTCGAAGGGGTGGGGAATATTTTGGAAGGAGGGGGTGAAGCGGTTGGTGCTTGCGTATGTGTTTTGGGTGGCGGTGACGGTGCTGGTGGTGTTCAGCCTGGGGCGGCTGAAGCGGTGGCTGCTGGAGAGGGTAGAAAAAAAGAAACGCCCTGATCAGGGCGTTTAATCTTGGGTGAATGTGACGATTTCGTTGGGTGTGCAGTTGAGAACGGCGCAGAGCTTTTCCAAAGTGTTCATCGTTATGGACTTATTGCGCTTCAGATTGGTGATCGTGTATGCGCTGAAGCCGTTTTTGTAAATCAGGGTATAGGTAGTAACGCCACGGTCTTTCATCGTTTTCCACAACGGTTCATAGCTGATCATAGATGCACCACCCTTTCAATGTAGGATGAGTATATTATCCACCGAAAAATGCCGCTTGAATATTAGCAAAAATTTGCCTATACTGCAGGCGGGAGGTGATAATCAGGGTAGGAAAGTAGTGGAAAAAATTTACGTAAATGTGATGATTTGTTAATATTTATGTGGCAAAATTACTCTTATACCTTTTGGAAGAAGGCGGAGTATGAAAGGAAAGTGTATTTACAGGGTAGTTCGGTGGCTGGTATGGGCGTTTTACCCCAAGACGGAGGTAGTGGGGCTGGAAAATTTGCCGGAGGAGTCGGTGCTGGTGGTGGGAAATCACGCGCAGATGCACGGGCCAATTACGGGGGAACTCTATTTTCCCGGAAAGCGGAAGATTTGGTGCGCAGGGCAGATGATGAACCTGAAGGAAGTGCCGGACTATGCCTATCAGGATTTTTGGGCGCAGAAGAAAAAAGGTGTGAGGTGGTTTTACCGGATACTGTCGTACATCGTTGCGCCGCTGAGCGTTTGTATTTTCAATAATGCCAACACCATTGGTGTGTATCACGATGCAAGAGCCATTTCTACCTTCAAAAATACGGTGAAATACCTGGAACAAGGGGAAAATGTGATCATTTTCCCGGAGCACGGTATAGAATACAATCATATTGTGAATGATTTTCAGGACAGGTTTGTGGATGTGGCGAGGCTTTACTACAAGAAAACCGGAAAAGAGCTGGCATTTGTGCCCATGTATCTTGCGCCGGCGCTGAGGAAAATATATCTGTGCGAGCCGATTCGTTTTTGCGCAGATAACCCCATTGAAACGGAAAGAGAGCGGATCTGCGCCCTGCTGAAGGATCGGATCACACAGAAGGCGCTGTCACTGCCAAAGCACAAAATCGTACCCTATGCAAATGTGGGGCGGAAGAACTACCCAACCAATATTGCCTAGGGCTGGAGGCGTTTTATGAGAAAACCCGTTGTGGATTACCGGCAGTTTCGGCTAAGCCGGATCAATGAGCCGGAATTTAAGCATCTGAAGCTGCTGTTTGGCTGGGTCGGCTATTTTGCGCTGTATGTGCTGACGGAGCGGATGATCCCGGCGGAAAAGTGCTTTTTGGTGCATAGCCGGCTGGATGATCTTATTCCGTTTTGCGAGTGGTTTGTGATTGCGTATGTGGCGTGGTATGGGTTGATCGTATTTTCGCTTGTGTGGTTTTTGCTTTACAATGTGGAGCATTTTAAGGCGCTGCAGACTTACATCATCGTTACGCAGGTGGTGGCAATGGCGATCTACATTTTGCTGCCCACACGGCAGGATCTGCGGCCGGAGGTGTTTGCGCGGGATAATATTTTGACGGATGTGGTGGGCCTGCTGTATCGGGTGGATACCAACACCAATGTGTGTCCGTCACTGCACGTGGCGTATTCGCTGGGAATTGCATCGGTTTGGCTGCGGGAAAAGACGGCGAAGCCTGCGTGGAAGGCATTTGTGGTGATTGCGGTGGTGCTGATCTGCTTGTCCACGATGTTTATTAAGCAGCATTCGGCGGTGGATGTGATTGCGGCGCTGCCGGTGTGTGCGCTGGCGGAGTGGATCGCGTTTTATAGAAAAAAGGAAAAGCCTGCAGGATAACTGCAGGCTTTTTATTATGACCCTCATCCGGCCTCACTCTGTTCGGCCACCTTCCCCCAGGGGAAGGCTTATTTTGTGTTTTGTTTCCAAATGTGGCGGTAGAGGGGGATGGCGGCAAGGGGGAAGAGCATTGCCAGCAGCATACCCAGCTTCATTCCCAGCTGTTCGGGTGAGAGGGAGAAGGTGGCTGCCATAGAAGCAACGGTGGGGCTGGCGATGGCGGCATCAGTGACGACACCAATGAGCTGGGGGCCGATGGAGGCGCCCAGATCGCCGCCGGCTGCCATCATTGCGAAGATGAATACGCCGCCGGTGGGGAAGCGGTCCGTTGCCAGCACCAGGTTGCCCGGCCAGAGCATCGAGGTGCACAAGCCGGTGAAGGCGCAGGCGACAAGGCCCACGATCGGCCAGGGAGAAAGGGCGCAGATAAGATAGCAAAGCGCAGCGCCCACAGCGCCCAGGGTGATCATTTCGCCTAAGTTTTTGCCGAACTTTGCGTACAGCGTTCTGCCTACGCCCAGGGCTACGGAGAACAGCGCTACGCCGAACACATCGCCCCAAACCTTGGGGATGCCCAGGGCCTGCTCCAGGTAGCCGGAGCTCCACTGGGACATCGTACATTCTGCCGCACCGCCCAGAAAAATGGCCAGGATACTGATCCAGAGCCATTTATTTTTGAAATAAGCCAATGCGCCGGAAGCCCGCTTCGGGGTTTCCATTTTGGGAATTTCAGCGCCGGCGAAGAGAATGGCGGAAAGAAGCGGGATCAGCAGAAAGAAAAATGCTAGGAAAGGCCAGTTTTCGTGGCCGAATACCAGCAAAAACAGGGTGCTGATGACGATTACAGCCACCGTGCCCCAGGCGAAAATGGAATGGAGCTTGCTCATTTCCCGGTCGGGATCTTTGGCGGGAATTGCGGCGATGACGGGACTGAGCAGCACCTCTGCCAGACCGCTGGAGGCGCAGAACAGAATCGTGCCGATGACCAGGCCGATGTAGGTGTTGTTTGGGAAAAGTATAGGGGAAAGACCGTAAAAGGCAAAGCCCAACACTGCCAGAATGGGCATAATACGCAGTGTCCGGGGGATATGGAACCGGTGGGAGAAGAAAGAGAAAATAAGGTCGATGGTCAGCTGGGTGACATAGTTGATCAGCACCAAAAGTCCCAGCAGGGAATAGGAAAAGCCGTACAGAGAGCGGAAGGTCAGAAACAGCACCGGGGACAGGCTGGCGACCACCGACATTGTGGCATTTCCCGTATAGCAGGCGAGCTTTAGCCGCCGTAGTTTGCGATCCATTGGAGCACTTCCTTTCCAATGGGGGATTATAGCGAAAGGAAATCCTATTGTCAATGAAAATAATATAGGTTTTTGCAGGGAGTTGCACATTTGCGTGCAACTTCCTGCTTCTTTTTTCGTCAGGGTGAAGGAGGGGGCAAAATGGGCGGTAATACGGGCAGCCTGAAAGAGCGGATCCGGTCGGGGAAACTGACCCGGATGGATGTAGCAAGAAGGCTTGCGGAGCTGGCCTTTGGGCAGGCAAATGATTGCGTGCGGCTGGTAATGGAAGAGGATGCGCCGCTGGGGAAGCTGGATTTGGGGCTACTCAGCGAAGTGAAGCGAAATGACAAAGGTACGGTGGAAGTGAAGCTGGTGGACCGGCTGAAAGCCCTGGAGCAGCTGGCGCTGCTGGCCCAGGAAGGCGGAGAGGATCTGGAATCCTTCCTGAAGGCCTTACAGGGAGAGGGCGAGTAAATGGGATATGCCAGCTTTTCCGGGAAGCAAAAAACGGTGCTGTCCTGGTGGATGCCCGGCAATCCCAATTTTCATCGGGAGGCCATCATCTGTGATGGGGCGGTGCGGTCGGGAAAAACGATGGCGATGGGGCTGTCGTTTTTTCTGTGGGCCATGACCTGCTTTGATGGGCAGCGGTTTGGCATTTGCGGAAAGACCATAGCATCGCTGCGGCGCAATGTCTTGTCGGAGATCTTGCCGAGGCTGAAGGCGCTGGGTGCTACCTGGAAAGAAAAGCGGACGGAAAATTTGGTGGTGGTGACCTTCAAGGGGCATCGAAATCAATTTTACATTTTCGGCGGTCGGGATGAAAGCTCAGCCGCCCTGATCCAGGGCATTACCTTTGCCGGCGTGCTGCTGGATGAGGTGGCGCTGATGCCCCGTTCCTTTGTGGAGCAGGCTTGCGCAAGATGCTCGGTAGCGGGCAGCAGGCTTTGGTTTAACTGCAATCCGGAAGGCCCCGGGCATTGGTTTTACAAAACCTGGATATTGGAGGCGGAGCGCAAGAATTGCCTGCGGCTGCATTTTTTAATGGAAGACAATCCGTCACTGTCGGACAGTATCCGGCAGCGGTATCAAAATTTGTATTCCGGCGTTTTTTATCAGCGTTTTGTGCTGGGGCAATGGGTGCAGGCAGAGGGTCGGGTCTACGATTTCTTCGGGCCGGAGATGGTCAAGACCGCGCCTAGGGGAGAATATGAAAAATGGTACATCTCCTGCGATTACGGCACGGTGAATCCCACCTCCATGGGGCTTTGGGGACGGTATCGTGGCGTGTGGTACCGAGTGAAGGAATTTTACTTTAACTCGAGGCAGGAGATGCGACAGATGACCGATGATGAATATGCGCAGGCGCTGCAGAATTTGGCAGGGGAGAGGGAAATTTCGGCGGTGATCGCGGATCCCTCGGCTGCCAGCTTCATTGAAACGCTGCGGCGAAAAGGCTGGCGCGTCATCAAGGCGAAAAATGATGTGCTGTCCGGCATTCGGCAGACCTCCGATGCGCTGAAAGAGGGGAAAATCGTGATCTGCGAGGGCTGCGATGATTGTCTGCGGGAAATGGACAGCTATGCCTGGGATTTAAGCAGCGGAAATCACGATCGGGTGAAAAAGGAAAACGATCACGCTATGGATGATATGCGCTATTTTGTGGCTACGGTGCTGCATCGCAAGGCCACCGGCTTTGCGGCCTGCACGGTGGACAGAAAAACCTAAAATGCAATCACAATTTTGAAAGGAGCGATCATATTTGAAACGAAAACGGAAGGAAACAGCGGTGGCGGCTACAGCCTGCCAGCTGCGAGGCACAAGCAGCCATCCCTTTGGGGCGCTGCGGGGTTTTGTGCCTCTGGGCAGCGGTGAGGAGCGGATCTACCGGGAGCTGCGGGAGGCGATCCCGGTGCTGGACGCGGCGGTAGGGAAGCTGGTGCGCTTAAGCGGCGGCTTCCAGGTGTTGTGCAAAAATCCGCAGGCGCAGCAAAAATTGGAGCATTTCTTGAAAAACGTGCCCTGCGGCAGAGGGCAGGTAGGCATCGACAGCTTTTTGAGCGGCTATGTGGATAGCTTGCTGACGGTGGGCCGTGCGGTGGGCGAGATGGTCATTGCCGGCGATAAGCTGCGTGCCGTATGCTGGGGCGATGTGACACAGCTGCAGGTCTGTGAGGGGGACAGCCCCCTGGATGTGGTGCTGTACGGGCCGGATTCCCACGGTACGCTGCGCGCGCTGCCGCATCAGCATCTGCTGCTGTTTACCACTTTGAATCCGGAGCCGGAGCATCCTTATGGCGTCAGCCTGTTCCGGGGGATGCCGTTTTTGGCAGATGTGCTGATGAAGATCTATAGCGCCATCGGCGCTAACTGGGAGCGTGCAGGAAATGTGCGCTACAGCGTGATTTGCAAAAATGGCGAGAATATGGATCCTGCCACCGCGCAGGAGCAGGGCGCACAGATCGCCAAGGAATGGGCCCGTGCGATGGAGGACAGCAAAAACGGTACAATCCGGGATTTTGTGGCGGTGGGTGACGTGCAGATCAAGGTGATCGGTGGCGAAGCGCCTATTTTGGATTCTCAGGTGCCGGTGAAGCAGATTATGGAGCAGCTGGTGGCAAAGACCGGCTTGCCGCCTTTCCTGCTGGGCTTAAGCTGGAGCACCACGGAGCGCATGAGCACCCAGCAGGCGGATATTCTGACCAGTGAGCTGTGGGCGCTGCGCAGAACGGTAGAGCCGGTGGTGCGCAAGATCTGCAAGACCTATTTGGCGCTGGAAGGGCTGGATGATCGGGTGGATATTGAATGGAATGACATCAGCCTGCAGGACATTACCGAGGAAGCCAGAGCGCAGCTTTATGCTGCCCAGGCGGAAAAGTACCGGGCAGAAGCGAAAATTTAAGGAGGGGTTATATGGATATCAAAAAGGAAACGCAGGTCAATGCCAGCGGCGTGCCGACAGCCGCGCAGCTGGAGGCGATCAATGCCCAGGCAAGGGCAAAAATGAGCGAAGAGCAGGTATATGTTTTCTCGGTTCGGCTGTGTGACGATCAGGTGGATCGGGATGGGGAACGGTTTGACACCGCTGCGCTGCCGGCGCTGGCAAAGCTCTTTATCGGCAAGACCGGCATCATCGATCACAAGTGGAGCAGCGATTCTCAGGTGGCCCGCATTTTTGCCGCAGAAGTGGTGAAGGAAGATGGGGTTACATATATCAAGGCCTGGGCGTACATCCGCCGTGGTGGAAACGCGGATGAGGTCATTGCCGATATTGAGGCAGGCATCAAGAAGGAAGTCAGCGTGGGCTGCGCTATGGGGCGTTGCGTTTGCTCCGTCTGCGGCAGCGAGTATGGCGAATGCGGCCATCAAAAGGGCGAATATTACGATGGGCAGCTATGCTGCGGCATTCTGAAGGAGCCGATGGATGCCTATGAATTCTCTTTTGTGGCAGTGCCTGCCCAAAGAGATGCCGGCGTGATCAAGGGTATGGGCAAGGGCAAAAAGCTGAAGGAATTGGCGGATGAATTTGGCGCTCAGCAGGAGTACCGCGCGCTCTATAAGCAGGCACAGCTGGGACAGCTGTATGAAAAACAGCTGCGTGATGACGTGGTGCGGCTATGCCTTTCGCTGGAGCTTGGCGCTACCGAGCCGGTACTGCGTGGCATTGTGGACAAGGCGGCTGCGGAGGACCTGATGAAGCTGAAAGAAGCGCTGGAGGGTCGTATGCGGGAGCTGATGCCCGTTAAGAGTCAGCTACCCGGCGCTATGGAGAATCCTACCGCTGTCGAAAGCGGCTTTTTAATCTAAGGTATTACCGGGAAAACCGGTGACCATATACTTTACATTCAGGAGGAAATGAAAATGGGTTACGACAATCTGAAACTGGAAAAGGGCATGTACCGTCAGGAGGGCATGAGCTTTACCCAGGTGCTGGAATCTCTGGATCCCAGCGAAAATTATCGCGGCACTGCTTTGGAGGGCACCGATGCTTTCCAGCGTCAGCTGAAGCGATTCGGCATTCGTGCCAAGGGCGCAGGATCTTCCACTGTGGAGAAGTTCTTCCGTACGATGGACAGTGCTGTGCTGTTTCCTGAGTACATCGCCCGTACCGTTCGTCAGGGTATGGAGGAGAATGATATTCTGCCTGCCATTACCGCGACCACCACGGTGATCGACTCTATGGACTATCGCTCCATCTACTCCAATCCTACTGACGAGGATAAGGAGCTGAAGGCGGTTGCTGAGGGTGCGGAGATCCCCACCACCGAGGTCAAGACCAAGGAGCATTTGGTAAGCCTGACCAAGCGTGGCCGTATGCTGGTGGCATCTTACGAGGCCATCCGATTCCAGAAGCTGGACCTGTTCAGCGTGATGCTGCGTCAGATCGGTGCGCATATTCAGAAGATGCAGCTGGCAGATGCGGTCAATGTTATCATTAACGGCGATGGCAATGAAAATGCTGCCACCCAGTACAGTGTTGGCAGCAGCCCCATCTCCGGCACAGCCGGCAGCCTGGGCTATGATCAGATGGTGGAATTCTGGGGTCAGTTTGATCCTTACACGATGAATACCATCCTGTGCTCTACCGGCACTATGACCAAGCTGCTGAAGATTCCCGAGTTGCAGAACCCCATGACCGGTCTGAATTTCCAGGGTACCGGCAAGCTGACCACACCCCTGGGCGCTGCGCTGCATCGCACCGGTGCTGTGGCGGATGGCGTGATCATCGGCCTGGATAACCGCTATGCGCTGGAGCAGGTCAGAGCTGGCGATGTGCTGGTTGAGTACGACAAGCTGATTGACCGTCAGCTGGAGCGTGCAGCCATTACCTCTATCTGCGGCTTTGGCAAGATCTGCGATGGCGCTGCTGCTGTGCTGAACGTATGACGGAAACAACTCAGGTAATCTATACACACGCCCTTGTGATGGCGCCGGATCTGTCTGACAGAGAGAAAGAGCTGCTGAAGGAGCTGTGCTTCGCTGCGGAGGTATCGCTGCAGAGAAAACTCCGGCAGAATATCCTGGTGAGCGATTGCCACAACCAATTTGTGGCGGCGGCAAGCATGTATGCACTGGCGGCACTGTCGGAGATATCGGAGGAAAGCCAATTTGAGCAGGTGGTTGCCGGTGATCTGACCATTCGCAGAGCGAGCAGCACAGTGGCTGCCAATTGCCTGCGGATGCAGGCGGATATGCTGATGGCGCCGTATGTGAAGCTGGGCGTTGCCTTTATGGGGGTGTGACCGTGCGCAGAATGGTGGATAAGATATTTAGCACCTATGGCGCTTTGTATATTCTGCATCGGCAAGATGGAAGTTATTTTGCGCTGGAGGCTTTTCTGCAGCCCAGGAAAGCCCTCAGTCAGCGCAATGCGATCAAAAGGATCTCCCCACTGGGGGAGATCCTGGGCGACACCTATATGTTTATCTGTATGGCAGGCTGCGGAATGCAGGTGGGTGATCTCCTGACAGGCGATGGAAACTTCTATGAAGTGCGTCAGGTGGAGACGGTGTATTACAAAGAAGATCCGATCTATATGTGGGGCTTATGCGTGCAGAAAGGCGGTGCGGATAAGTGACGATCCCAATGATAGAGCAGGTGATTGCTGCACTTAGCGATGCCGGTTTCCGTGCCCGGCGAGCCTATCCCGGCACGGAAATGCCCCGCATCACCCAGGTGGTGGCAACGGTACAGCTTGCTGCGATGGACATTAACAAGCAGGAGACAGTGCTGGAGGTAAAGCTGATATGTCCGCAGAGCCTGGGTGCTCAGGCTGTAGAAGATGCAGCGGTTACGGCTGCGGCGGCGATGAAGAATATCGGCCTTGGCTGCGTGGTCGGCACGGCGGAATTTGACGGTAGAGCCGGACTGTTTTCAATCAGCTGCGAGGTCCGGAATCTGTCGGAGGAGCAAAGCTATCTTGGTGTCCCCTTCAAGATCGGCGCGGTGGAGCAGTTCCGGGTGGTTTCCTTTACAGCGCAGCAGATATTTGATGAGGCGCTTGTGCCGGAAGGGCAAGAGTTGTGGAAGGTAAGGCTGGAGCAGTTTTTTACCGGCGGAGCAGAAGAAGACAGCGACCCTATCGGCGATCAGTTCACGATCACCAACAACAAGGAAATCTACCACGGCTGTGAATGGACTTCCCGCAGCAGAGTAACGGAGCGAAACGGCACCCGGCAGATCCGGGAAGGTACAGCTATGTACCGAACAGTTTTGGCATAAATTGAGCCCACTGCGATGTGCAGTGGGCTTTTTTTATCGCTGTTTGCAGGCGTAATGGTAGGCCATTTCATAGTCGCCCATTTCTTTGCAGCATTGCTCCAGTCGATATAGGCGGCGGGCCTCATCTATTTGATAATGCTTTTTGGCCATTGCATAATTTCCCTGAGCAAAGTAAACATCGCCTCGGAGAAGATTCCAATCAGCAGAGGTCTTATCCTGACAGGAGTCCAGCAGGGCGGCGCAGCGGTCCAATTCGTCGTCGGTCATCGCAATGTGGGCCCGCAGCAGCAGTTCATCGTCGGCCAGGGTGTGCAAAAGCTCGGCACAGCTTTCGGGGTCGATTTTGGACAATACAAGCAGCCTGGCGCGTTCCGTTTCCGGCGTGTAGAGCGGTGTATGGCTGCCGGCGTCAGCCACTTTTTCCAAAAGGGTGCGGGCATAGGGGAATTGCTGGTGCTCCTGGGCGATTCGGGCTTGCGCAAGATAGCACAATGCCTTCAGCAGGAAGGCCTCGGCAGCGAAAGGGTCATCGGGAGAAATGGGCGCAAGCAACTCCAAAGCGGCGGCATAGTCGTGCTGCATCCAGGCGGCACGGGCTTGCCGGACGGCATTTTGAGAAGGGGAAACAGCATTCTCTCCCAAAAAATAGCTGATGGGCTTACCCAGCCTGCCGGCCAAATACCGCAGCGTTTTCGTCGAAGGCGTAGCGACACCGTTTTCAATTTGCGAGAGCATATTGCGGGTGATTTTATCGCCGCAAAGCTGCCGCTGCGACAGACCCGATTCCAGCCGAGCCTGCTTCAAAAGTTCACCTAATTTCATATCTGCACCTCGAGGGTAAGTGTGATTTACCCTATTGTAGCACCAAAATGCTGAAAATGCAACGGATACTAAAAATTTATTTGCTATTTTTATGGCATTGCTTTACTATAAAGGTAATTCATAAAAAGGAGTGTGCCCTATGGGTCTGCCTGAAAACCGACAGCTGAAAAATGCTGCCAATGAATCCATACTGCGTGCTGCCTGCGAGCCCAGGAAATTGGTGGCATTTCATACGGCGGTAATATTGGTGATATCGCTGTTGGCGCTGACCGTTGATTTTGTGCTGGAGCAGCAGATCGGCAACACCGGTGGCTTAAGCGGCGTGGGAACACGCTCTGTGCTGGAAACGGTGCAGCAGTTGCTGCAGCAGGCGCAGGTGATCGCTTTGCCGTTTTGGCAGGTGGGCTGGGTCTATGCGGCGCTGAAGATCGCCCGGGGAGAAGAAACCAGCAGAAAAGATTTGCTGGAGGGCTTCCGGAAATTCTTTCCCTTTCTGCGGCTGACGATCCTGAAGGAGCTGATTTTCTTTGGCCTGGCGCTGGGTGCGGCTTATGCGGCAACCTCTATTGTGACGATGCGGTCTGCATCCAGCTACGCAATTGACCTGACGGATCCTGATTTGTCGGTGGATGCCCTGATGGCGGCGATGGAGCCGCTGATGGTGCCTACAGCGGTGCTCGGCGGTATATTGGCGCTGGTGCTGTGCGTGCCGTTTTTCTATCGCTTCCGGCTGGCGGACTATTGCCTGCTGGACAATCCCCGGCAGGGTGCCAGGGCAGCGCTGCGCAGCAGCGGCCGGCTGATGAAGGGGAATATGTGGAAGCTGGTACGGCTGGATGTCAGCTTTTGGTGGTTTTGGCTGCTGCGATTGGCGGTATCCGCCCTGAGCTGGACGGCTGCAATTCTGCCGTTGGTGGGTATTCAAATGCCCTGGGGGGAAGAGATCAGCTATTGCGTCGCATATCTGCTGGCAGCGGTGGCACAACTGGTGCTGTACTATTTCTACAAGGCGTACGTGGATGTGACTTACGCCCACACTTATTTGGCATTGCTGCCGAAAGAGGAAGAAAATGATGAATCTCATTGAAATTACCGATTTTAATGCACCGGAGCTGGATGTATATGCCCGGCTGACAGAGGCGCAGCTTTTGAATCGGTTTGAGCCGAAGAAGGCGATGTTCATTGCGGAAAGCCCGAAGGTTATTATGCGGGCGCTGGATGCCGGGTGTGTGCCGGTGTCGCTGCTGGTAGAGCGCAGCCATATCAATGCCGAAGCCCGGGAAGCCATTGATGCCTGCGGCGATGTGCCGGTGTTTACGGCACCTCTGGAGGTGCTGACCCAGCTTACCGGCTTTCAGTTGACCCGAGGAATGCTCTGCGCAATGAAGCGGCCGCCCCTGCCTGCGGTGGAGGATGTGATCGTCGGCGCAAGACGGATCGCTGTGCTGGAGGATATTCAGAATCCCACCAATGTGGGCGCCATTTTCCGCAGCGCTGCGGCGCTGGGTATGGATGCGGTGCTGCTGACATCCGCTTGCAGCGATCCACTGTATCGCCGCAGTTGCCGGGTCAGTATGGGCACAGTGTTTCAGGTACCCTGGACCTATCTGCCGGAAAACTGGGTACAGAAGCTGCAATCACTGGGCTTCAAGACGGCGGCGATGGCGCTGGACAAGCGGGCAATCTCCATTGAAGATCCTCGGTTGCGTGCAGAGGAAAAGCTGGCAGTGGTGCTGGGTAGCGAAGGTGACGGCCTGGCGGCAAAGACCATTGCCGATTGCGACTATACGGTGATGATTCCCATGTATCACGGTGTGGATTCCCTGAACGTGGCGGCAGCCAGCGCTGTGGCATTTTGGGAACTGCGGGCAAAATAAGCATATTTTCTATAACGCCTCCATAAAATGTACAAAATTTTATGGAGGCGTTGCTATGGGAATCCGGATCACAGAACTGCACTGCAAGGAAGTTATCTGCATCAGCGACGGACGGCGGCTGGGCTTTATCACCGATGTGGAGATCGACTTAAGCTGTGGCAAGGTGCTTGCCATCGTAGTTCCCGGCCCCTGCCGGATCCTGGGCACATTTGGACGGGCGGATGACTATGTAATTGCCTGGGATAAGATCTGCAAGATCGGCCCGGACATCGTACTGGTGGACATTAAGCCCGATGATTGCCGTTTTCCCCGGCATAAATTCAACCTGCCCTTCTGAAATTTGCAAAAATGTGGAATATTTTCAAAAAATATTGGAAAAAATACTTGCAAAATGCTTTTAGGCAAGTTATAATGTATCGGCACGGATATGCCCGTGACAATATTTTAACGCCACACACCCGGTGATCGGGAGCCCTCGTGCTTGAAAAAGCGGGCTTTTCCGAGATGAACGGGGTGGAGGAAAAACAAAAGGAGAAATTGAAAAATGGCTGTCGTATCTATGAAGCAACTGCTGGAAGCCGGCGTACACTTTGGTCACCAGACCCGTCGCTGGAATCCCAAAATGGCTACCTACATCTACACTGAGCGTAACGGTATCTACATCATTGACCTGCAGAAGACCGTTAAGAAGCTGGAGGAAGCCTACAACTTTATCCGTGAGATTTCTGCCAATGGCGGCAACATCCTGTTTGTCGGCACCAAGAAGCAGGCTCAGGATGCAATCAAGGAAGAAGCTGCCCGTTGCGGCGGTTACTATGTCAATGCCCGTTGGCTGGGCGGCATGCTGACCAACTTCCGCACCATGCGTACCCGTATCGACCGTCTTGCTCAGCTGCGCAAGATGGAAGCAGACGGCACTTTCGCTATGCTGCCCAAGAAGGAAGTCATCAAGCACC
>JAZSCE010000065.1:0-4810 GCA_045602725.1 Faecousia sp.
CTACCCCGACTAACCCCATCTCTCCGCGGCCCGCGCGCCGCTTAGGTTACCACAACTAAACTAAGGAGGAACTACCATGAAACTGAACCGCAAATGGCTGCTGGCCATTGCACTGGTGCTGAGCCTGACCATGGCAATCAGCGGCACTTTGGCTTACCTGACCGACCGTGACACCGTGGAGAATGTATTCACCATGGGAAACGTAGACATTGAAGTCGAAGAGGAATTTGACCAGAATTCCCCGCTCTACCCCGGTGTTGAGGTTGATAAGGAAGCTGGCATCACCAATACCCATGCTACCGAGGACGCATATGTATGGATGGTTGTTTCCGTTCCCAATAATCTGGCGCAGTACATTGAGCTCGGTTGGGCTGACGGCTATTCTGCCACCGAGGTCAACTCTCCCCATGAAGGCTATACCGGCTATCTGGTAAAGTATCCCGAAGTTCTGAATGCTGGCAGCAGCACCGGAAACATTCTTGAGAGCGTTAAGCTGGCATCGAATGTTGACTATCAGAATGGACAGTACGTTGCCGTTTCCGGTGGCCAGACCACTGAAATTGGCAATCTGTCCGATGTCAAGATCATGGTTGACGGCTTCGCCATCCAGACCGAGGGCTTTGATGGTGTTGATGCAGCCTACAACGCCTATACTACTCAGTGGAGCGGCCTGACCGGCGGCGAGAGCGGCGTAGACAATGAAGACCCCTCTTTTACGCCCTATACTGAGGTAGCAACTTTTGATCAGCTCAAAGCTGCTCTGGAGAAAGGCGGCACCATTAAGCTGAAGGATGACATCGAGTTCATTAATGCGCTGGAGATCAAAGATGGCGCTAAAGTGAAGTTGGATATGGCCGGCAAAAAGATTACTCTTGTCCAAGATTACGAGTCCGAAACCCCCTTATTTGATCTCAAGCAGGCTGATACAAAGCTTACTATAACCGGTAACGGCACTTTTGACTTTGGAGATAATATGGATGCTGCTTTGGTGTTCCCCAGAGGTGATGTCGTTATTGAGAACGGTAATTTCATCAGAAATCGTATTCCCGAGGGCACAGATCCTAAAGAGGTGCAGGAACTGTTTGTAGGTATTAAGAATTCGACGGCCACCGTTGTTATCAAGGACGGTTATTTCGACAGCGGTTATTATGATGCCAACGCTGAGACATTTTTTGAGACCGACGCTGATGTGGGCACTCGTGGTAAATATAATGACAAGAACCTGTACAGAACTGCGATCAGGAATAATATTATGAAGATGCTGAATGAGAGTGACAACGATATCATTATTTACGGCGGTACCTTCGTTGGCGCTAACCCCGCGTGGGGCGACGAGGGCTGTGCATTGCCCATCACTCCCGAATACCTGCGTCCGTGGTCTTACTATCAGGGTCCCTTCCTCGATGGTCAGCAGATCACTGATGGAGATATGGGTATCCCAGCTGCTTACACCATCACCGAAGGCAGGCACGCAGATGGCCGTCCCACTTACACTGTAACGTACTCCAAGTAATTGCTATTTGCCCGTCCTCCCCTCGGGGAGGGCGGCAATCAAAGGGCATGGAGCACCGTGCCTTTTGATTGCCGCAAGGACTCATTTTCTCAAAAGGAGAAGCAATCATGAAAAAGGCCTTACTCGCAGCTCTGTGCTTTATCATTGTAAGCCTTGTGCTGGTCAACGGCACCTTCGCCCTACCAGATTTAGACAAGGTGTTCGCTGATCTTAGAGGTTTGCTTGGTATTGAATCCGGCCTGCCCGAAATCGGAGGTGCAGGAACCGCTGTTCATGTTGAGCTTGATTCAGATCAAACACCTCAAAATCTATATCCCGGCAGCAAGGTTTCCCGGACTTTCCAAGTTCAAAACCTTGGATCAGGTGATGTATATTTCCGCCTTGTCTATGCCATTCAGTATGACGAAGAAAGCTGGCCGAAACTGGATATCGTTTTTGGAGCAGGAGACGGCTTCATCGAAGCGCGCAGCACCGATGAAGGCTTCGACGCAGATGGTTGGAAGAATATCATCATCGGCAACACGCCTTATAAGATGAAGGTATTCACCTACACTAACGAACTGCCTGCTAATTTTTCTTCGCCGGAAGTCAGCATTACCATCGGCATGGACACCGCCGTCACCAGTGAGCAGGTGTCCCGCTATCGCAGCGATTTCCTGAAAACGCAGGTGCTGGCCATTGATCCAACGCCGTTCACCGAGAAAGGATACTCAACTGCTGTAGAGGCGCTTAATCTGGCTCTGCCGCTGGATACGCTGAGCCCATTCTGATACCCAATCTAATTTTCAAAGAAGGGAGAGTTGCCATATGAAACGATGCAGCCTGTGGGTCAAGCTGGCACTGCTGGTTTGCGCTGCAATTACCGTCGTTTCAGCGTCTCATACCTCTTTGGCGTATATTACGGCAAGATCCAATACCCTGCACAATTCCTTCCGCGTAGTATACCTGCCCCCGCAGGATATCAGCGTACCTATCATGATACAGAAGTCCATGGTCAATCTGACCGAGGAAGAAGTCGGCCCCGGTGGTTTTGAGTTCCATCTGGTTAACGCGGACACAGGCGCAACCGTGACCGCCATATCCGCTGATAATGGCTTGGCGACAATGTATCTGACGTTTTCCGCTGATGACGTGGGCAAGACCTATCGCTATCGCCTATATGAACTGAATACCGGGCGCGAAAACGTAACCTATGACGACACCGTTTACGATATCAGCATCAGACTTGTGCTCAATGAGATGCACGAAATGACCGCCGTATTGACGGTAAACGGTCAGCCTGTGACTGCGATCATTGTAGGGTATGAGAATCAGTACTATGTGACCACGCCTCTGCCTGATACTGGCGATCATGCCCATCTGTTGCTGTGGACGATAATGCTGGTTGTCAGCGGAGCAGGCCTTGTCCTTCTCAGCAAAAACAGAACCATTTTCAGGAGGATGTAGTGGATACAAAGACGATACGAATTTTGAAAACCCTGTCCACCGGTCTGGTGATCGTTGCGATGATTTTTGCCTTTTTGATTGCAGGCATCCGTATCTTCGGTGTACAGGTTTACGGCGTGCTTACCGGATCGATGGAACCGACCTATCCCACCGGCTCGCTGATCTATGTCAAGCGCACGGATGCCAGCGATCTGCGCGTGAACGACGTGATCACGTTCAGCATTTCGCCCAACGTAATAGCAACGCACCGCATCGTGGAAATTGTCCCGGATGAAAACAATCCGTCCATCGTGCGCTACCGTACCAAGGGCGACGCAAACAAAGATGTTGACGCCTCGCTTGTCAGCGCAAGCAATATCATCGGAAGAGTCATGTTTTCCATTCCGCAGCTGGGCTATATCTCCAATTTCATCCAGCAGCCGCCGGGAATTTATGTGGCGATCCTTGTTTGTGGATTAACGATTGCCTTTGTATTCTATACAGATTCTTTGGAGAACAAGCATAAAGACTCTTTCCGGCGAAGCACAAGGCGTGGTCATGCGCCGCAGAAGCGCTCACGTTCGCCGCAGGCTGCCCAGCAGAATAAATATGCCCAGCAGAGTCAATCTTCCCGACAGGGGGATTATTCCCGTCAGAGCGCCTATCCCAGCCGGAACGGTTATCGCCAGAGCGAATATCCCCAGCAGGGAGCATATGCCCAGCAAAACGATTATTACCGTCAAAACGAATACCCGCAGCAAAACGGATATCCTCGCCAGACTGGATACCAACAGCAAAGCGGATATTCCCAGCAGAGCGGCTATTACCATCAAAACGAATATCCGCCGCAAAATGGTTATCCTCATCAGAGCGGATATCAACAGCAAAGCGGGTATTCCCAGCAGAGCGGTTATTCCCGTCAAAACGAATATGCGCCGCAAAATGGTTATCCTCGTCAGAGCGGATATCAACAGCAAAGCGGGTATTCCCAGCAGAGCGGGTATTCCCTTCAGAGCGCATACCCTCAACAGAATGGGTATCCGCGTCAAAATGGATATTCCCAGCAGAGAATGTACCGCCAGCAAAACGAATATCCTCAGCAGAGAGCACATCCGCAGCAAAGTGATGAGTCTCAGTGAAGAGAATATTCCCAGCCACGCGATAGTCGGACTGGACGAATGTAATAACATCCCCATCGCTCAGAGGACTTTCGGAAAGTGCTTGATGCGATGGGGATGACTGCTTTTCAGGGCTTATAGAGCAAAGTCGTGGCCCGCATGATCTCTGCGACAGACTGTTTCAACCAGAGAAAGATAGTTCACCCATGAAGGATTACATCAGGCAGCACTGGCCGCGTATTTTGATAGCTTTGATGCTCGTTACGATTGGTCTGTATTCCGCTGTTCGACTGGTTCATTACGCAGCTGCCTCTTTTTCTGCGAGGCGTACAAATGAAGGTCTGCAGGCAGATTTTGAAGCGGCAGAGGATATTTCTGTTCCACCTACACCTGCTATGGATTCTATGATGACGCCAACAGCCATACCGGAGCCGCAATTGCTGGACAGCTATCAGTATATAGGCGACACGATTCATCCCAAAATCGAAAAGATACGCGCAAAGAATCCGGACACGGTCGCGTGGCTTCATATACCCGGCGGCATTGTTGATCTGCCTGTGGTATACCGGGACAATACTTTCTATCTTGACCATAATTTATATGGCAAACGCAGCAATAGTGGAACGCTGTTTCTGGATGAAAAGCATCCTTTTATGCAGGATACGCAGTACATGGTCATACACGGTCATAACTGGTATGACGGCAGCATGTTCGGAAGACTATCTCATTACCGCAGAGACGGATATATGGAGGA
>JAZSCE010000066.1:0-4682 GCA_045602725.1 Faecousia sp.
TCCATTTTAATTGTCCAAGGTGTTATAGTTTGTCTCACATTATTCAATTTACAAGGTACAGACTGCCCACCGGACGGTGAGCTTTTTGATTTTATCACGCACACCTCCCATTGTCAAGCACTTTTTTCAAGTTTTTGCAAAAAACTTTTTCTTTCGCACTTTTCGCGGTAGACATAACAACAGGGGCCCCGAAAGGCCCCTGAAAATCTAACTTTTTACCCGTTAATCGGCATCCTCGATCAAGCCATAGCCGCCGTCGTTTCTGCGATAGACAACAGCGAACTTGCAATCCTGCTCCTCATCCCGGAAAGCGAAGAAATTATGCTCCAGCAGATTCATCTGCATAACGGCTTCCTCACGGGTCATGGGCTTGAACTGGAACTTTTTGATGCGCACGATGCTCAGATCGTCTTCCTTCTCCTCGGTGAAAGAGGTCTCTTCCACAGAGCGGGTAAAGGCGTCCTGACGGAGTCTGCGAGCCAAGCGGGTCTTGTTCTTGCGGATCTGGCCCTCGATGGTACCGATGGCGGCATCGATGGATGCAAACATATCCGAAGTGCTTTCACTTGCCCGGAACCAGGTGCCTGCGCCGTGAACGGTCAGCTCCACATTATTCCGGTTTTTCTCTACAGAAAAGACGATCAGTGCCTCCGCGTCTTCGTCAAAGTAGCGTGCCAGCTTCATCACCTTTTTCTCGGCATAAGCGTGGACATTACCGGGCAACTTGACTTTTTTCTCACTAAACTGGAATTTCATATGCGTCAGCTCCTTTCGTTTCACCGATGCTTCGGTGTACTTATATTATACCATATTTTCCGCAGATCGGCAAGGGTTTTCCGTCAATCTTCATCAGAATCTTCGCCGTCCAGCAGTTCAGACATAGTGATGTTATAGATGATCTCCGCCTTTTTCTCGAACAGGCGACTCAAGCGGGTTGCCTGGCGCTGATCCGGAGCCACCAGCTCCAGCGTCATCAGATTGCCCATCTCATCATCCAGCGACATAATAACGGAATATTCGCCATTTTCACGGGGGATGATCTGGGTCTTGACAAAGCTGCTGCGGCGCACCTGGCGATTATACCGGGCAACGGCATTTTCCGTACGCAGCTTCACCGTAAATGCGATGGAATCCGCGGTCAGCTCGCCATCCTGGCGGCCCTTATCCGTAATGACATACTTTTCATCCTCCACCTGCCGCAGATGACCGGATTTGATCAGTTCGGGGATGGCGGTGCATACATCAAAATAGCTCAGGCATTCATCCTGATAGCACACTTCGTAAATATCCTGACTTGTCATCGGGTAATTGGAACGAGCGGTGGCGTACAGGATCAAAACCTTCACATCCATCATATCGTGAATAAAACCTAATCTTTGCATATTGTTCACCTCTTATGTTTATTATACAGAAACCCTGCGAAAAATCAAGCACAACGGCATCGCAAACAGCATATTGTGGGACGAAAGGGTGATATTTTATGAATGGAATTCGAATATACTGCGCCGGAAATACCGCCGCACTTACCTTTGCCCGGCAAAATCTACTGCAGCGAGGATTTGAGATCGCACCGCAGCCGGCGCCGGATGTGACCCATCTGCTTTTGCCTGTTCCCAGCTTTGAACCGGATGGACGAATTCGGGGCGGTGGGATCCCGGCTCACATATTGGCAGATCTTCCGGAAAGCATAACCATTGCAGGAGGCAATCTGCACGATCCCTCTTTGCACGGCTACGAAACAATGGATTTTCTTCGGGATTCTCAATATGTAGCCGAAAATGCCGCCATTACTGCCGACTGTGCCATTCGTGTTGCCAGGGAACGGATGGGCTGCATTTGGCGTCGCTGCCCGGTTTTGATCATCGGCTGGGGCAGGATCGGCAAATGCCTCGCCAGCCAGCTCAAAGCCCTGGGCGCAGATGTGACCGTTGCTGCCAGGAAAGACGCCGACATTTCTATCCTCCGGGCGCTGGGCTATGAGGCAGAAAGCAGCTTGGCACCGAATTCTAAGCTCCAGCGCTTTCGCATCATCTTTAACACCGTTCCGGCAGCCATTCTTTCCAAAGAGCAATGCAAGGCTTGCGATCCCAACTCCATTAAAATCGAGCTGGCCTCCAAGCCGGGAATGGATGATCCATCCGTCATCTCCGCCCTGGGGCTGCCCGCAAAATATGCGCCGGAAACCTCCGGCAAGTTGATCGCCGATACCTTTGTCCGTTTGCTGCAAAGAAAGGAGTTAAGCCTATGACCGTCGGATTTGCCATGTGTGGCTCATTCTGTACATACGCACAGGTGTTTCCCGTAATGGATGCGCTGGCCAAGGAACATACCGTCATCCCCATCTTCTCCCCTGCTTCCTATGTGACCGACAGCCGTTTCGGTACGGCGCAAAGTCACATCCATCAAGTAGCGCAGATCTGCGGAAAAGATCCGTTATACGCCATAAGCCAGGTGGAGCCAATTGGCCCGAAAAAGCTGCTGGATGCGCTGGTGATTGCCCCCTGCACCGGCAACACTCTGGCAAAGCTTGCCCATAGCATTGCCGATACATCGGTTACGATGGCGGCAAAAAGTCATCTTCGAAATGGCCGCCCCGTGCTGGTGGCCGTTTCCACCAACGATGCGCTGGCCGGTGCAGCGGAAAACATCGGTAAGCTCCTGGCGCGCAAGCACTACTATTTCGTCCCTTTCCGGCAGGATGATCCGCAAAATAAGCCTACCAGTATGGTAGCCGATTTCAGTCTGATCCCTCAGGCGCTGGCATCTGCAATGCAAGGCGTCCAGCTACAACCGATCTTATTATAATGTATAGAAAATGACGGGTGCTGTCGAAAACAGTACCCGTCAACACATTTTGTGTAAAAATTTTTGCCCGATGCGGTCAAATTATTGATCAAAAAGGCTTTTATCGTCTTGAGGAAGGCCGCCAAAGTTCTGCAGGTCTTTCAGCCCCACCGGTTTTGCACCCATTTGGCACAGCTCCTGCGCAGCAACCGAGCCATCAGCAAAGCAAAACACGCTGCTCCAACCGCCCTGCAGATTGCGCACCGTTCCGTCCCAGGTGCCGCCGGTCTGATAGCTGCTTTGGGCAACGAATGTCATCTGCGTCAAGGCGTGGATAATCCGGTTTCGGCTCAAAGCACGCTGGATGGAAAAAGCCTGATCATAGTCCTCTTCGCTTAAGTAGAGCACCCGATCCCGGGCTTTCTGCTGCATCAATGAGTCCGCCACCACGATAATCACCGAGCCACCGGCATTCAGGCAAGCCTCCTGGGCTGTTCTGTCTGCGCCACGGGCATTGCCGGACACCAATGTGTAGCCCTGCTTTGCCGCCTGCTCACCCACTTCCCAGGCAAAGGCAGCATTGCTTTCATTCAGATCCCGGCTGCCAACCAAAGCGATCTTGGGATTATTCAGCAGCGCCAAATCTCCCTTTGCCCACAGCACACCGGGGCTTTCCAACCCCAAGCGCTGGCGCAGCACAAGGGGGTACCCTTCGGTGATCCGCGTCAAAGCAGTGCAATCATTGCGCCAGGCGATCTGCAAATAATGATCCAGCACGACGCCGTCATTCAGCAGCTTCAATATCCGCGCTGCCATACTGCGGCCGTAGCCCAAAGCAATCAGGTCGACCATTTCCAGTTCCCGCTGCTCCACGGGAAAATCCATCCTCCAGGCCCGGTCGGAAAGAATGCGTAGCTGCGCCGTCGTCAGGGGCTTGCGCATCGGGTCGCCCAGGCAGCTGCTCAGCAGCAGGAAGCCCCGTTCCGCCGCTCTCAACGGAATTTCCTCTTAACAGGGGTGGGGGCTTTTACTTCTTCATCCACCAGGTTGCCGTTTTCGTCCAGCCGGACGGGGCGGATGGTATAATTGGAGTATTTTGCGATCTCATCCAGCTTTGCCTTCTCCGGGAAATTGCCGATGATGGAATAGGCGCTGCCCTTGCGCTTGGCCCGGCCGGTTCTGCCGATGCGGTGGACATAGTACTCATTTTCCTCCGGCACATCGTAGTTGATGACGCAGTCCACATCATCCACATCTATGCCGCGGGAGGCAACATCCGTTGCGATCAGGATCGCCAGCTTGCCGCCACGGTAGCGCTGCATAGTCTTTTCCCGCTGGCTTTGGCGGATATCGCCGTGGATGCACTGGCAATCCATACCGGCACGCTGAAATTCATCGCACAGCCGCTGGCACATGTGCTTGGTGTTGCAGAAGATCATCACCCGTTCAAAGCCCTGGGTGCGGATCAGCCGCAAAGTGGTTTCCGCTTTTTCCAGCGGTGTTACCGTGATGCTGTACTGGTCGATATCCGGGCGGTCCTCCTGCTTGGGCTCCACGGTGATCTCCACCTCGTCACGCTGGTACATCCAGGAAACGGTCATAACCTCCTGGGAAATGGTTGCGGAGAACAATCCCAAATTCTTGCGGTTCTTGACCTTATCGATGATGCGGGTGACATCCTTAAAGAAGCCCATATCCAGCATCCGGTCTGCCTCGTCCAGCACCACGGTTTGGATCTTGTCCAGGCGAACGGTCTTGCGGTTATAGTGGTCCATCAGCCGGCCGGGTGTGGCCACCACGATCTGCGGTTTTCTTTCAAGCTGCTTGATCTGCCCGCCGATGCCTGCACCGCCATAGAGCACAGCCACACGGATCCCCTGGTAATAAGTAAGGAGTCC
>JAZSCE010000067.1:0-9610 GCA_045602725.1 Faecousia sp.
CTTCTCGCGGTAAGCAACCTTTGCGGGGGACAGAACTGCGTCCACACCGAAGCGGCTCTTCAGCTTTGCCACCAGCACATCCAGCTGCTGGTCACCGGTGCCGGAGAGTACCAGCTGCTTGGTCTCAGCATTGTTGACCAGCTTGAAGGAGGGGTCTTCCTCGTTCAGACGCAGCAGGCCTGCGGTGACCTTTTCTTCCTGACCCTTGGTCTTGGGAGCGATGGCCATGGAGTAGCAGGCGGGCGCATAGGGCAAACCCTTCAGGCTGACCACCTTACGGCTGTCGCAGAGGGTATCGCCGGTCTTGACCTTATCCATCTTGCCGATGGCGCCGATGTCGCCGCAGCTGAGCACCTTAACTTCCGTGCTCTTCTTGCCGCACATAATGTACAGACGGCCCAGCTTTTCCGTTTCGCCGGTACGGGCGTTGACCAAAACGGTATCAGAGGTGATCTCGCCGGACAGCACCTTGATGAAGGAATACTTGCCGTACTGATCGGAAACGGTCTTCCAAACGAATGCGGAGGGAACGCCGCCGGGAGAAACTACGAACTCCTCGGTGGTGCCGTCAGCCAGAGTTGCCTTGTGATAGTTGCCCTCAACGGGGTTGGGGAACAGGTCGATGATCTGATCCATCAGCATCAGGGTACCCAGGCAGGTCAGAGCAGAGCCGCAAAGGACAGGATACAGCGTCTTGTCGATGACGCCGGCGTGCAGGCCCTTGATCATTTCGGCATAGGTGAAGTCCTCACCGCCGAAGAACTTGTCCATCAGTTCCTCGCTGGTTTCAGCAACGGATTCCTTCAGGGCATCGTTGAACTCTTCGATGACAGAAACCTTGTCCTCGGGAACAGCGATCTCGATACGCTTCAGCTTATCCATCTCAAATGCGCGCTTATTCAGCACATCGATGATGCCGGTGATCTTGCGGTTGCCATCCCAAATGGGAACAACAACGGGAGCGATCTTATTGCCATATTTCTCACGCAGCGCGTTGAAGGTAGCATTGTAGTCGGAGTTCTCTTCGTCGACCTTGGAGATATAAATGAAGCGGGGCATATTGCGCTCTTCGCAGTACTTCCATGCCTTCTCGAAGCCAACGGTAATGCCGTCCTTGGCAGAGCAGACCAAAATAGCTGCATCAGCAGCACGCAGGGCTTCCATAACCGCACCGGAGAAATCGAATGCACCGGGGGTGTCCAGGATGTTGATCTTAACATTCTTGTATTCCAGAGGAACAACAGCGGTGGAAATGGAAATATTCCGGCGGATCTCCTCGGGATCAAAATCACAAACGGTGTTGCCGTCGGCATTCTTGCCCATACGGTCGATGGCACCGGTCATGTAGAGTAAGCTTTCTGCAAGAGCAGTTTTGCCGCTGCCACTATGGCCCAGCAGGCAGATGTTGCGAATGGAATTAGCTGTGTACATAATCAAATCTCCTTTCAGCGGTGCAAAACACCGCAATAAGGTAATTATACACGAAGGATGCGCAGATTTCAACGGAAATTTTCGTCAAAGTGCAAAATTGGTGAAATTGGCAGATGGACAGTTGTTCTTCTGTGCAAAACACACAAATTTTCCCTTTCCGTCTCCAGCACTCTTAACAAAAAGCGCCCCGGAGGAAGCTCCTCCGGGGAACAGTTTTTGTTATACCAGCCGTGTCCACTGGGCAACCAACAGACCGGGAATCATCCAAATCAGCTCATAGAGCAGGATATTGGTAGGTGTCAGCAGATCGTAGGCGCCTACAATGGCCAGCACCAGCATAATCACCAGGCCCAAAATACCGGCGATCAAATGGATGGCAGCGCCAACGGCAGTTGCGCTCTTCAGCGCTCTGGAGCCGGTGACGGCATATGCCATACCTGCCAGGCCATCCCGGGTGGTCAGCGCCAGGGCAGGCGCGTTCTCCTCCGGCTGACGCTGGGAAAGGTCATCCCGCACTTCCCGCTCCGGGAATGCCATCCGCTTCACATTCACACCAAAGCGGCTGCGGATAAAGCTGTCAGACAGCATAAAATCGTTGGTGGTCATCACCGGGATCAGGCCGCGGTAAGCGCACAGCGTATTCAGACCCACAGTTGCGGTCTTGACCTTACTGTAAGTAATGGCAAACACGCCACTCAATTCGCCGTCGATTGCCACATAAATGGCAGCATTGACCCGGGTGCCCTCCGGCATATCCACACCCATGCTCTGCATAAAGCTCAGCGTACCGGCGAGCACAGCTTCGCCCTGCACCTCGCCACCGATGCCACCATCATAGCTGCGGACATTTTCGGCGTCGTAATGGAAACCGCTGCGGCTTTCCAGCAGCTGCTGGAACAGCAGAGCCATATTGCCGCCGTCGGCATTGATCAGCGCTGTGGCGTAAGCAACCACCTCATCGGGGCTGCGGCTGCCGTAGAACTTAACGCCGTTCATTTTGGTAGCGCCCATCGGGAACAGGTCTGTATCCTTCAGGGGGAACGCCAGAGATCTGCTCAGGCCCATAACGCCCTTCCAGCCGCAGATCACCGAGCCGTGCTTATGCAGCCGGCGCTGCAGCAGCGCCATCGGGCAGCTCAGGGTGATAAACATCGTTGCCGGTGTTGCCACCATCAGGCTGGCGCAAAGCACCTGCACGCCAATATGGGCAGAGCCCAGCACCACACCCACCACGCCGGAGATCAGGCTGGCTGCCAGGGCTGCCAATGCGTAGATGGAGAATATCTTATCCACGCTGCCGGGTGCGTCATAATTATCCATAAAGTCCTCCACCTGACCCTCACTGCGGAGGATTCCGGGCAGACCTTCGTAATAATCTTCGCTGGAGACCAGGCTGTCCAGCCGGGTAGCCTTACGCATCGTATCCATTTGGGAAAGTTCTGTATTGCGCTTTTGATGCGCGCTCCACAGCGACATCGTCATATTCAGGCAGAATGCCGCACAGCAGGGCACTCTGCTGACCTGCAGGCACATAACCGCATCCGCTGCGCAGGCGATGGCGCTGAATACCAGCAGGGTATTCAGGGTAAATCGCTTATGCAGCAGGTCGGCAACGCCTTCGATCAGCTGATAGCTGCCCAGCAGCGCTGACAGCATCATCGCCAAAAACTGGCCAAATACCAGCAGCCGCATCCGGTCCGGGCCGACTTTCCCCAGCGTATGCAGCACAGCGCCGCCGGCTGCCAGCAGGAAGATCACCACATTGACCAAAATCGCCAGCTGCAGCTTACCGAGGCCCTGCTCCGACAGCTGATAGTACCGTTTTTCCGGGCCCTCCACCAGCTTGTGCTTTAATTCGTGCAATCGGGACTTGGGGCGGAATACAATGGGCTCCTGGGGTATATATTCGCTGATGGGCTGCTCATATTCCGGCTCCCACTCTTCCGAGTAGGGCTCTGCCTTGGGCGGCTCCTCGCCACCTTGATAAATCAGGGGCTTGGGCTCCTCCTCTTTTCCGCCCGCAGGCGTAAATCGCACGGTTTCCCCGGATGCAGGCGCTTGCGCTTCCTCTCCTACGGGTGCAAAGCGTGCCGTCTGCTCCGTAGCAGGTGTTTCACCCAGCTCCGCCCGGACGGCCCGGGTAATATCTCCCATACGGATGGTATCGGAAGGAAATGCCACAGAAGGCTTGGTCAGCTCCGGGATCGTTCCGTCCCAGATCAGCACATCATCTTCCGGCACGAAGGGGTGAGCTGGGTCGCTAAATTCTTTTACGATATCTTCCAAGCTGAAGCTGTCTTCTGCTCCAGACTTCGGATCCTTTTTATCTTCAGCCATCCACAATTTCTCCTTATCCTAAGCGCTGGCGCACCGCTTCGTAAAGCAGGATGGACGCCGCAGCAGAAGCATTCAAAGATGAGATCTGTCCTTTCATAGGGATATGCACGGTAACATCGCAATTTTTCTGTACCAGAGGGCTCATACCCTGACCTTCGTTGCCGATGACGATGGCGGTAGGGCCGGTCAGATCTGCCTTGTACATTGGGATCGAGCCTTCTGCGGCAGTGCCGAATACCCAAACGCCCTTTTCCTTCAGCTCAGCAATGGCGGTGTTGATATTGGTCACTCTTGCGACTTTCATATACTCAATCGCGCCGGCGGATGCCTTGGCAACGGTGGCAGTCAGGCCCACGCTTCTGCGTTTGGGAATGATGACACCATGGGCGCCGGCACACTCCGCGCTACGCATAATCGCGCCAAGATTATGGGGGTCTGCCAGCTCATCGCAGATGACGAGCAAGGGCGTTTCACCCCGGGAAGCCGCTTCCTCCAAAATATCATCGATGCTCACATATTCGTGAGCCGCCACCAGAGCGATGACGCCCTGATGGGAATGGGTCGTGGACATCATATCCAGCTTCCGCCGGTCTACCGGCACCACCACAGCGCCGGCTTCTTTTGCCTGAGCAGCCAATCGCTGCAAGCCACGGTCTGTCTCACCGGCGGCAATAAAAACCTTGTCCACAGTTCTTCCGCTGCGCAGAGCCTCCGTCAGCGCATTGCGGCCTTCCAGCTGGCCTTCGATCTCTTCTGCCGGTGCGGCAGGTGCCGGGCGGCGACGATTATCATTCGTTCTTTTCATATTCACACCCTCACGATGTTTGCTTATAAACATGGATGGTATCATTATAGCAGAAGCTTTCCCGTTTCTCAACAGCTTTTTCTTTCTGCTTGCCCATAAATTAACAGAAATTTAACCATCAACCGCAGAATCGTTCGTTGCAGGAAGTGAAAACTTATGATATAATAAACGAAACTTAAGATTATCCCCCCAAAGGAGAAGCAAAATGGAAAACAAGCCTACCGATTCCAAGCCCGGTGAAAAGCCGGTTGAAAACAAAAAACCACGCAATATATGGGTGACTTTGATCATCACCGTGACCATCGTTTTGCTGATCAGCTGGATCTACAACGCCGTGGTGAAGAGCCAATACACCGAGACCACCTATTCCGATTTTCTCAGCGCAATGGAAAAGGGCGAACTGTCCGAGGTGGAGCTGCATTATGACCGGGTCTATTATTTGACCAAGTCGGAAGCCGCCAAGCCCGCCAACCAGCAAAAGCCCTGCTTCACGGGTCTGCCCAGCGGCAATGTAATGGCGCTGGCTGAGCAGCTCAATGCTGCCGGTGTTCAGGTCAATCAGGTGATCGTGGAGGACAACTCCACCATCGTGATGATCCTGATGTATGTGGTGATGTTCGCCTTGATATTCAGCGTGATGCGTGTGCTGATGAAGCGGATGAGCGGCGACGGTATGATGGGCGGCTTCGGCAAGAGTAAAGCTAAGGTTTACATGGAAAAGCAGACCGGTGTTACCTTTAAGGATGTTGCCGGTCAGGATGAAGCCAAAGAATCCCTGCAGGAGATCATCGATTTCCTGCACAATCCCAAAAAGTACACCGATGTGGGCGCAAAGCTGCCCAAGGGTGCGCTGCTGGTGGGCTCTCCCGGTACCGGCAAGACATTGCTTGCCAAAGCTGTAGCCGGCGAAGCCGATGTTCCCTTCTTTGCCATTTCCGGCTCCGATTTCGACGATTCCTTCGTTGGCGTAGGCGCCAGCCGTGTCCGTGATCTGTTCCAGCAGGCAGCAAAGGTCGCACCGTGTATCATTTTCATCGACGAAATTGACGCTGTGGGCCGCACCCGTGACAGCCGCTACAGCTACAACGAGCAGACCTTGAATCAGCTGTTGGGTGAGATCGACGGCTTTGATTCCACCAAGGGCATCGTTTGCCTGGCAGCCACCAACCGTCCTGAGATTTTGGACAAAGCGTTGCTGCGTCCCGGCCGTTTTGACCGCCGGATTATCGTGGACCGTCCCAACCTGCAGGGCCGTCTGGACACCTTGAAGGTGCATACCCGCAAGATCAAGCTGGCGGAAGATGTGGACCTGCGCAAGATCGCCCACGCTACCGCCGGTGCCGTTGGCGCAGACCTGGCCAACCTGGTCAACGAGGCTGCACTGCGTGCCGTTCGTCACAACCGGGTAACCGTCAATCAGGAGGACCTGATGGTTTCTTTTGAGACCGTTATTGCCGGCACCGAGAAGAAGAACACTGTCCTGTCCGACGCCGAAAAGCGGCTGGTGGCCTATCACGAAGTGGGTCACGCACTGGTTTCTGCTTTGGAAAAGGGTCAGGATCCCGTCACCAAGATCACCATCGTCCCCCACACCACCGGTGCGCTGGGCTATACGATGTACACCCCCGAGGAGGAAAAGCACCTGTCCACCAAGCGCGAGCTGCTGATTCGTCTGCGCTCTCTGCTGGGCGGTCGTGCGGCAGAAGAAGTGGTGTTCAATGAGCAGACCACCGGCGCCCACAATGACATCCAGCAAGCCACCGCTTTGGCGCGGAATATGGTGACCCAGTACGGTATGAGTGAGGAATTTGGTCTGATGGCCACCGCCCAGGTCAAGCACGAATATCTGGACTCCCCTGCTTTTGCCGATTGCGCACCGGAAACCGCCGCATTGGTAGACCAGGAGGTCAAGCGACTGCTCAGCGAGGCCTACAATGCCGCCAGGAAGCTGCTGGCTGAGCATCGGGAGCTGCTGGACGAAATCTCCGAGTATCTGCTGGCAAAAGAGACTATCACCGGCGAAGAGCTGATGTCTTTCGTAAAGGCTTATCAGAATAAGAGTGAAGAATAAGATTTTCCTCTTGTTTTTTTGCGGTGCAGAAGTTATAATAGCAAAAGAATTGTAATAGGAGGTCATATTATGGCTGTTAAGATTGAAAAAGAAACTATTATCGGTGAAGTTCTGGACATCGCACCCCACGCCGCTCCCCTGTTCCTGGCAATCGGTATGCACTGCCTGGGCTGCCCCGCATCCCGCGGTGAGACCGTTGAGGAAGCCTGCATGGTCCACGGCATTGACTGCGACGAGTTCCTTGCTCAGCTGAACCATTTCCTGGAGGCTTACGAGGCCAACCAGGGCGGTAACGCTTAAAAAGCCGGCTATGCCATCCCGACTTTGCCGGGATGGCATTTCTTTTAGGAGAGTATTAGAGTATTTATGAAGCTTCCAATTTCCGATCGACTCTTAGCCTGCGCTGCCTTTGTGCGGTCCGGTGAACGCATCGCCGATGTAGGCTGTGACCACGGCTATCTTTCCATCCATCTTTTGCGGGAAAATATCGCCGTCAGCGCCATCTGCTCTGATGTGCGGCAGCAGCCGCTGCAATCCGCCATCCGCAATGCGCAAAAGTACGGCCTGCGGGAGAAGATGGAATTTCACCTTTCCGACGGTGTGCAAAATATCCCCCGGGATTTCGACACCCTTATCTGCGCCGGTATGGGTGCGGATACGATGGTGTCTATTTTGGAAGCTGCGCCCTGGCTGCAAGACAGCAAGTACCGTCTGATCCTGCAGTGCCAGTCCAAAACGCCGATGCTGCGGCAATACTTATCGGGCAGCGGCTATGCCATTTGCAAAGAGCTTGTCCTGCGTGACGGCAGATTCCTCTACACAGTTATGGAGGTAATCTTTGCACCGCAGCTGCCCCGGCTGACCCCAGCGCAGTGCTACCTGCCCCCAATCCTTTCGGGTGAAGAGGCGGCCGCCTACCGGGATTGGGTCATCGGCGGACTGAGAATTGCAGTAACCCATCAAAACGACCCGCAAAAAGAAGCAACTTTGCGAGAATTGGAGGATACTTATGACCACAGTGAATGATATTTTGGAATTTATGGAGACCATTGCACCGATGGCGCTGAAAATGCCCTGGGATAATGCGGGCCTGCTGTGCGGCAGCCGCACCACTCCCGTCACCAAGATTCTGGTCGCCCTTGACCCTTTTGAACACGTCTGCGACGAGGCTGCTGATTGGGGTGCCCAGCTGATCCTCACCCACCATCCGCTGATCTTCGACCCTCAGTGTTCTGTTGTAGACGATAATTCTGTTGGCCGCTGCATCCTGAAGCTCTGCCGCAATGGCATCAGTGCCATCAATGCCCACACCAACCTGGATCAGGCTGATGGCGGCATCAACGACATTTTTGCGCAAGCTTTGGGTCTTAGCAACATCGAAACCATTCAGGAAAATAATATGCAGCTGCTGCGCCGGGGTAATGTGCCGGAGCAGAGCCTGGAGTCTTTCCTCTCCACTGTTAAGGAAGCGCTGCATTGTGAAGGCCTGCGTTATTGCGATGCCGGAAAGAAGGTTTCCAAGGTAGCCGTTGGCGGCGGTGCCTGCGGCAGCGAGCTGATGCAGGCTGTCCGCGCCGGCTGTGACACCTTCGTTACCGCTGATGTTAAGTACAACCATTTTTGGGATGCCCACGATTGCGGTATGAACATCATCGACGCCGGCCATTTCTGTACGGAAAATCCTGTCTGCGCCTACCTTGCCGAAAAAATCCGGGCTGCATTCCCCGATGTGGAGGTAAAAATCTCCGAAACCCACGCAGATTGTATTAAATACTATTGATTTTTGCGAAATCCAATGCTAAAATAAATTGAATTTTTAGAAAAACGGAAGGAAGAAAACTTATGTCCGGACATTCCAAATGGCATAACATTCAAAAGACCAAGGGCGCGCAGGACGCCAAGCGTGCTGCCGCTTTCACCAAGATCGCAAAGGAACTGATCGTCGCCGTTAAAGAAGGCGGCGGTATCACCGACCCTGCCAACAACTCTCGCCTGGCCACCGTCATCACCAAGGCCAAGGCCGCCAATATGCCCAACGATAATATCAGACGATGCCTGGAGAAGGCCAGCGGTGCAGGTGGCGGCGACAGCTACGAGTCCATCACCTACGAAGGCTACGGCCCCGGCGGTGTTGCCGTTATCGTCGAGACTATGACCGATAACCGTAACCGTACCGCAGGTTCTATGCGCCACCACTTCGACAAGTACGGCGGCAACCTGGGCGCAAGCGGCTGTGTTAGCTGGTCTTTCGACAAGAAGGGCGTGCTGGTCATCGACAATGAGGACGGCGATTACGAAGAGGACGAGGTCATGATGGACGCTATGGATAGCGGCGCCGATGATTTCGAAGCCGATGGCGATGTATTCACCATCTACACCGATCCCGATGATTTCAATGCCGTTGCTGAGGCGCTGGGCAAGAAGTACACCTTTGTATCCGCTCAGATCGAGATGGTCCCCCAGAACTATCAGAAGCTGGAAAGCGAAGAGCATATCAAGCTGATGGAAAAGCTCATCGAGGTTATGGAAGAAGACGACGATGTGCAGAACATCTGGCACAACTGGGAAGAGTAATTGAAACGCAAACCAGCGGAGTGAATTTCCACTCCGCTGATTTTTATGCCACCGTAAGGCGGTGCTTCCGTAGGGCGGGGGCTTGCTCCCGCCGAAATAAAGCTGTCCTTGCGAGGAGCCCCGCAGGGGTGACGTGGCAATCTCCTGCTTCCGCAGGACGAAAAGCTGTGCAGTTTCAAAAATCGTACCGGGAGATTCCCACGGCGCATCTGTCGATGCGCCGTGGGAATGACAAAACGGCAAGGAGAAATCTCCTTGCCGTTTTGCTTGTTGTTACTTCTTAACCGTCAGCTTGACTTTGGCGGTGTAGACGGTATTGCCGCCATTATCCTTGACACGGCAGCGGTAATAGTTGCCGTTGTGGGTGGTTTTGCTGGTGAAGGTAAAGGTTG
>JAZSCE010000068.1:0-119328 GCA_045602725.1 Faecousia sp.
TACGGTGACCGCTCATCGTGCATTGCCAAGATTTTACCGTCAGAAATCATCATAGCACACACTCTGTAATTAAATTTCTCATTGCCATTTTTGAAAGAAATATCCATCCCTAATCACCTCGTTAAATTCTTATTTATCGAATTGATTATACCGGAAAACTATGAATTTTTCAATGATATATCGCTGACGCGATATGATATACGGCTTGCGCCGCATGATATATTTGCTTTGCAAATATGATATAATATCCGTTCCTTTCATACGCGAAGCGTATATCATCTGCGAAGCAGATATCATAGCGTCAGCTATATCATCCGTGACCGTAGGGAACGGATATCATTGAAAAAGTCACCTTTGTCGGTAGACAAAAGTGACTTTTTTCATGGTGGAGACTACGGGACTCGAACCTGTGACCTCATGCGTGTGAAGCATGCGCTCTAACCAGCTGAGCTAAGCCTCCATAGGAACGAAAATGATTATACCACAGTTTCAGGAAAAGTCAACACAAAATTCCATCATAAAAATTTTCGGAAAATGTGATATTATTGCTTTGTCAGGTGTTATATAAGCGAGATCTCAATTCATACGGAAGGAGGATGCCCATGGAAAAACAACAGATTGCCACACTTTATGAAACCTATTCGGGGGACGTTTACCGGCTGGCGCTAAGCTGGCTGCACAGCGCTCACGATGCTCAGGATATCCTCCAAAGCGTGTTTTTGAAGCTGCTGGATAAGAATGTTACCATATACCCCGGTGGGGAGAAGGCGTGGCTGCTGACCTGTACCGCCAATGCCTGCAAGAATCACCTGCGTGCCTTCTGGCAGCGCAATATGGAACCGCTGGATGATAAGATCGCTTTACCCACAAATGAGGACCGGTCTTTGTGGGAAGCGGTGGGAAAGCTGAAGCCTACATACCGCGCGGTGATTCACCTTTACTACTATGAAGGCTATCGGCAGGATGAGATCGCCAAAATTTTGGGAATATCTCAAACTGCGGTGCAAACCCGAATGCAACGAGCCAGAGAAATCCTAAAAAAGGAGTTGAATGAGAATGGATAAGCAATATAAAAATCTGATGGAACAGCAGAATATCGGCGAAGAAGTGAATGCTGAATTTTATGCAAAGCTGGAAAAAACCAAGACCCGGCGCAAGTCTCTCGGCTGGAAGGTGGCGCTGATTGCAGCTTGCTTGGCAATGCTGATCCCCCTGACCGCCTTTGCGGTGGAAAATATCTTCCGTGTGCCCGAGGTTAAGCTCGGTGACACTGTCCATTTTGTTGGAATGAACGGCTATATGGTTCGTTTTGAGGGGATGGACAGCTATCCTCTAAGTGTATTCCCGGAAGAAGTGCAGCACATGACGGAGATCTATAAGTGCGTTGCCTGCAGTTCCTGGGAAGCAGCGGAAGAAAAGCTCGGCATTGATCTGCTGAATAACAGCTTCCTCGCAAATGCAAGCAGAATCACAATGAAATACGATGATCTAGGCACGGTTCACAGCCGGATAATGTATTCCCAATACGAAGGTCAGCTCTTTTATGTGAGCACCAGTGCATACTACAAGTATGACGAAGTGCAGCTGAACCTGAATGCAAAGCTTACGGTTGAGCATCCGGCGATGACAGAGGAAGACAAACAGGCGCTCCTGGGTGTGGAAGGCGCTGTGACCAAGCCCGAAAATGTGGAAACCACCTACGAGAATTACACCACGAAAGATGGAATTCCCGTCGTGATCCTGCGGTGGGAGTATGAGCCTTTCGATCGCTATATGGCGCTATTCGCTGTGAATGATATCACCTATGAATTGACAGCTTATGCCAGCAGTACAGTAAGTGATGATATCGCTAAGCAGACGCTTTTGACTGCCCTGGACGGTTTTGAGCTAAAATAATTTCCTCCTAAGGGAAGAAGGCACCGCCCGTTTGGGTGGTGCCTTCTTTAGATTTGGTTATTTTTTCTTGTGGGCTCTGATGCGGCTCAGTTTCTTGTATTGAAGGTGACAACAATATGGTCACCGTTGCAGAAGTAGAAAAGCTGGCTGGCGGCGATGGCTCTGGCCGCATCCAGAGATAAGATCCCAGCGCAACTGCGTATATAGGAAAAGCCGGTCTGACAGACCGGCTTTTTTGTATGCAAGCGATATTGTTAAAAATAGTGGTAGAAATTATTGCAATCGTGCGTTATAATATGATTTAAGCGAAATTGTTTTCCGCAGAAAACTTGACGGGAAAGGATACACGAGAATGAAAATTGCAATTATCGGTCTTGGCACCATCGGCAAGACGATTTTGAAGCATCTGTCCGGTGAGGATCACACCATCACAATCATTGATGAGGATAAGGCGAAGGTCGAAAAGCTCATTGAAAGATATGATGTGTTCGGTGTTGTGGGTAACGGTGCCCGCCTGGATATTCAAAAAGAGGCAAATATTGAGGATGCGGATCTTGCCATTGCGTTAACGGACAGCGATGAACTGAATGTATTTGCCTGCCTGGTGGCGAAAAAGCTGGGCGTAGGCAATACCATTGCCCGTGTGCGCAATCCCGATTACCGCAAGCAGATCGCCCAAATGAAGGACGATCTGGGTATTGCAATGATCGTCAATCCCGAGCTGGAAATGGCGGAGGAGATATTCAATATCATCAATCTGCGCAGCGTGGTGCGTATCGAGCATTTTGCCAAGGGCAGAGTGCTGCTGGCTGAGATCGTAGTTGAAAGTGGCAGCCCCCTGATTGGTGAAACGCTGATCAGCCTGGGCAAAAAGCTGAATACAAGAGTTCTGATCTGCGCTGTTCAGCGTGGTGATCAGGTGATTATCCCTGCCGGTCGCTTCCAAATTGAAGAGGGCGACAAACTCCACTTCACCTCCGATGCCAGAATGCTGGGCGACTTCCTGGCAGAGGTAAAGCTGGTAAAGTCCGCGTTTAAGAATATTATGATCATCGGTGGCGGCAGAACATCCTACTACCTTGCCGATTTCTTGTCCCAAAAGAAGTACAATGTCAAGTTGCTGGAGAGCGATCCTGCCTTGTGCGAAGAACTGGCGGAGGAGCTTCCCCGGGTGACTGTGATTTGCGGCAACGGCACCCAGCACGATGTGCTGCTGGAGGAGGGCATTGAGGCTATGGATGCCTTCGTTGCTCTGACTGATATTGACGAAGAGAATATGATCGTTTCCATGTTCGCCAACAAGAAAAAGGTAAAGAAAACCATTACACAGATCAAAAACGATGATCTGTTTGGTATGCTGGACGAGCTGGGCATCAATAACAATGTTTCTTCCAAGCAGATCGTTGCCGGCAGAATCATCAGCTACATCCGTGCCCTTGCCAATACGGTAGGTAGTAATGTGCTGACGATGTACCAGCTGGTTAACGATCAGGTCGAGGCGCTGGAGTTTGCGGCAAGGCGGGAAAACCGCTTCTACAACAAACCCCTGCGTGAGCTGCAGCTGAAGAAAAACTGCCTGGTGGCCTGCATTATCCGCCAGAATGAGATCATCATCCCTGACGGCAACGCCGAGATCAAGCTGGGCGATAATGTTGTGGTGGTAACCACCCACAAGAACTTTGATGATTTGAACGACGTGTTTGAATAAGGTGCAGTATGAGTTATAGGAAGATAGGAAAGATCCTGGGTAAAATAATGGTGCTGGAAGCGCTGCTGATGCTGGCGCCTCTGGCGGTCAGCTTTGTCTACCGGGAATCTTGGATGCATAAGCTGGCATTTATTGTTCCAATTGCCGTTTTGACAGTGGGCGGAATGCTGCTGCAGCTTTTGAAGCCAAAGCGCAACACCTTGTATCAGAAGGAAGGCTTTGCGCTGACGGCATTGGCCTGGGTGGTAATGGCGCTGTTTGGCGCCGTGCCGTTTGTAATCAATCGGGATATCCCCAACTATGTGGACGCCATTTTTGAGATCATATCCGGCTTCACCACTACCGGTGCCAGCATTGTGACAGATATTACCGCAATGTCCCGTTCTACGCTGTTTTGGAGAAGCTTCTCCCACTGGATCGGCGGTATGGGCATCCTGGTATTCGTGCTGATCTTCATCCCGGAGAGCAATGACGGCTCCTCAATGCACCTGCTGCGGGCAGAAAGCCCCGGACCCCAGGTGGGTAAGATCGTATCCAAAATGCGGGCGACCACCCGGATTTTATACCTGATCTATTTGGGATTGACTGTGTTGCAGGTGGCTCTGCTGATGCTGGATAAGCCGATTCCCGGATATGAAAATGACAAATTCTTCTTCAGCCTGCTGACGACTTTCGGCAGTGCAGGCACCGGCGGATTTGGCTTTATTCCGGGAAGTATGAAGCTGTACAGCCCCTACTCCCAGTATGTGATCTCCGTATTCCTGCTGCTGTACGGCTGCAATTTTACTTTGTACTATCTGCTGCTGATCGGCAAGATAAAGGATGCATTCCGCAGTGAAGAGCTGCGCAGCTATGTTATCATGATTGTGGTCGCGGTGGGCTTTGTATTCCTGAGCCTGGTGGCACGATTGGAATCCTTCCCCCAAACCTATACTACAGAAGAAGCGTTCCGGCATTCGCTGTTTCAGGTTGCCTCGCTTTTCACCACTACGGGCTACTCTACCCAGGATTACGATGTTTGGCCGATGCTGGCCAAGACAGTGCTTGTGCTGATAATGTTTATCGGTGCAATGGCAGGCTCAACTGCCGGCGGTATTAAGGTGTCCCGGATCGTCATCGCAATGAAGGGCGCGTTTATCAATGTCAGAAAGCTGATCAATCCCCGCTATGTTCCCAAGGCGAAGTTCGAGGGCAAGAGCCTGGATCAAAAGACGATCAACGATGTGTTTGGCTTTATTACCCTTTACTTTTTCCTGCTGCTGGCGGCGGTGCTGATATTGTCCTTTGATCCGGCCAATGGGCAGGTGGTGAGCATCGCCTCGGATGTGGGAACAAATACGGTTACCCACGGCTTTTTCAGTAATTTCTCGTCAGCCCTGGCCTGCATTTCCAATATTGGCCCGGCATTTGAGGCCATCGGCCCCTATTCCAGCTATGCAGATTTCAGCGCGGTTTCCAAGATCACGCTGGCTCTGATGATGCTGATCGGCAGACTGGAGATTTTCCCGGTGCTGATCCTGTTCAGCAGAAGAACCTGGAAGCGGATCTGAGTAAAAGAGGTTATCTATGAAAATTCGCAATACAATTAAAGAATTCGCCATTATCACGGTAGGCACGATTATCGTTGCGGCATCAGTATTCTTCTTTATGCTGCCCAGCCACGTGTCCGTAGGCAGCGGCGCAGCGCTGGCGATGGTGCTGAGCAATTTTATCCCGCTTTCGGTGTCGGCAATCACGCTGATTATGAATGTGGGACTGCTGATCATCGGCTTTCTGCTCATCGGCCCGGAATTTGGTGTTAAGACCGTTTACTGCTCGGTGCTGATGCCCATCGTTATGGGCGTATTTGAGTGGATATTCCCTAATTTCCAATCCATTACGCAGGATCCGCTGCTGGATGTAATCTGCTATATTCTGGTGGTAGGCGTGGGACTTTCCATTCTGTTTCCCCGTAATGCCTCCTCCGGCGGTTTGGATATCGTGGCGAAGATTATGAACAAGTACCTGAAGATGGATCTTGGCAAGGCAATGTCCTATTCCGGCATTGCGGTGGCGCTGTCATCCGCGCTGTGCTATGACAGCAAAACCGTGGTTCTCAGCCTGCTGGGCACCTATTTTGGCGGTATGCTGCTGGATCATTTCATCTTCGGCGTCAATATCAAGCGCAGAGTTTGCGTGATCTCCAAAGAGCTGGATGTAATTGTGGATTTCGTTCTGCACGATCTGCACAGCGGTGCAACGCTGGGGGAGATCATCGGCGCGTATGACAAAAAGCCCAATATGGAAATGGTTACCATTGTGGACAAGCACGAGTACCGTCGTCTGATGGATTTTATCCACAAGGTGGATCCTAAGGCATTTGTAACTGTCTACTCCGTCAGCGATATGCGCTATCAACCGAAAAAGAAGCAGCAGCCTTAAGGCTGCTGCTTTTCTTTGCTTATGTGGATTTGCTCCGTCCAGTAGGCGGTATCCGCCTCCGTGATAGGCCGCAAAACACGGCAGGGATTGCCGGCGGCCACTACATTGGCGGGGATGTCCTTGGTCACCACGCTGCCCGCACCGATCACCGTATTATCACCGATGGTAACACCGGGGCAAACGGTAACGCTGCCACCGATCCAAACGTTATTGCCGATGGTAATGGGGTAGGGAATAATGTAGCCTTCTGCCTTGAGCGCCGGATCAATGGGATGCCCCACTGCGTAAAGACCGACTTTGGGACCCATCAGCACATTGTCACCGATGGTGATCCTGCCGCAATCCAGGAATACGCAATCAAAATTGCAATCAAAATTCTTGCCTACAAATGTGTTGCAGCCGTAGTCGCAGTAGAAAGGCGGCTGGATATAAGAGCCTTCACCGGCAGCACCGAATAGCTCCTGCACCAGCTCCATCCGGCGCCGGCGCTCCGTGCCGGGGGTGTTGTTTAGTTCACGCTCGATGCGCAGGGCATTGTAATGATAGGACCAAAGCTCATCATCCATCCGGTACGGAAGGCCGCTTTGCTGTAATTCGCGCTGTGTCATAATAGCACCTCATTTTAAGAATTGCCACGCAGTTTCCTGCGTGGCAATTTTAGGTAGAATTAGAATGCCAGGACCTTGATGTCCATCAGCTCACCGAAGGCAATGATCTGCTCGTACAGATCTTCACCGTAACCCAGGCAAGCGTACTCGTTGTTCCAGTTGGCAACGACCTTGTCCACATCGCCATTGACCTGAACAAAAGCGTGGGGCCAGAAGGGGATGCCACACTCGTGCAGACGCTCGTCCAGCTTAGCGGGATCGGGCTGCACTACCTCGCAGCGGACAACTGCGATCTGGAACTGGCCGTTAACGCGGCTGACACGGGCCAGAACGCCCTTACCGCTCTTGCAGACCAGCTTGATGGAGATACCGCCGGCCTCACCCTCAGTGGGAATGCCGTGGGTTGCCAGGCTGACACCGTCATCATTTGCCAGGCTGGGGGGAACAGCGCCGTCACCGATGATCTTGATCTCATTGGTAGCACGGTCGATGTGCTGGAAGTCACCGTAATAGATGGGGTCCTTGCTAAGGCCCATAATGATGATGGAGCTCAGGCAGGTGTTAAAGTCGGACAATGTAGAGGTGGGAACACCGTTGTCCAGCATCATGCTCTGTGCAAAGCAGGTAGCGGTGTAGTAGTCGCCCATACCGGGGAAGGACTGGATGGTGTAGTAGTCATAGCCGTCCTTTTCCTTCAGGGTCTTCAGCGCCAGATACATACGGACAGAGCGCATATTATCCTCAGTGCGCTCGATGGGAGTCTTGAAGTTGGCATCGATCCAATCGCAAACAGCATCCACATCTGCCTGAGGAACAGCCTTGGCGGTTTCCAGCAGCTCGTGGGTGTCACGGGAATCAATGTCAATGCCGAAGGTCTTCATCCACTGGGAAGGATCTGCAACACCGCAGGTCTGACCCATACCACGGCCGCCGTAGGCACGCAGAGTGGTCAGCTCCATACTCTTCTTCAGGGCAGAAGCCTTGCAGTAGTTGGCGACCTTGCCAACGATCTCGTCATCAGCGGAGCTGCCGTAAACGAATCTGTGCTTGATGCCCACTTCGTTCAGCGCAGCGCTCAGTACCAGACCGCCAACAGGACGCCAGCCCTGAGAGCCGTCGTGGGTCCAAATGACGATGCCCTTACCGCTCTTGGCGAACTCACGGATGGCGCCGATCATGTGTGCGGCCCAAACCCAAGTACCGGAGAACAGAACCAGGGTGTCAATGCTGTCATCGCTGGCCAGGGGAACGATGACCTTCTTGGCCTCTTCCTTGGTGGCGATGATCAGCGGCTCAACTGCCAGCTCAATGTCCTTGCCCTGCAGGGCAGCCTTGGATCTTTCAATGACGCTTTCGTCGATAAACAGATTGCCGTCGGGGTCCAGCAGGCCGTCCTTGTGGACACCGTAAACGACAAACGCAGCTCTGGATTTTACCATAATATGATCCTCCTTATAATTTGATCTGATTTTATGATACAAACGCAGCGCTGCGGCGAATAGAGAAATTTGTTTGAAATATTGGAATTTCGTACAACTTTGGTATTTTTACAAAATGTGAACTTTGACAAGCATACGCTGCGGATTATAACATTTTTTTAGAAAAAACGAACAAAGAAAGACGAAAAATGGCAAAATTTTCGCTGATTTTCCTTGCAAGTAAGGTTTTTTATATGCTATCATAAGGGCGGTGATGTAAATGCTGAATTTGAACACTTACAATTTGAGCAAGGTCTTGCGGGATTACTATACCGTGACCCACATCCGCTCTGTTATTTTCGATGAAAACCTGCAGGAGCTGATCGCATATCCACCACAAAAGGAGACCTTCTGCCAATGCATCTGCAATGACCCGGTGCTGTCGCAAAAGTGCGACGCCTGCGACCAGAAGCTGTGTGAGCGCTGCAAGAAGGAAAAGACGGCGGTCAGCGCCCGCTGCCATATGGGACTGATCGATGCCGTAGTGCCGATCTACGATCACAGCGGTGTCATCGGCTATATTATGTTCGGTCAGGTGCTGCCGGCGGAAAACCACAGCCAGACCCGAGCTAAGATCAAGCTGCAGCTTCCGGAAACGGTTTTTCCGGGTATCGGAAAGATCATTGATGCCATCCAGGTCAAGACGGAGCGGGAAATGGAGGCTTCGGCTACATTGCTGCAGGCTGCGGCAACCTATTTTCTGTCCAATAACTGGGTGATCCCAGCCCGTGCGGAATTTATCCGGGATTTGGATGCCTATATTGACGCACATATCGCAGATCCCATCACTGTAGACGATATCTGCACAGCCTTTCATATGCGCCGTACCCGTCTATATAATGCTGTGCGCGAATACTTAAATTGTGGCATTGCACAGTACATCAAAAGGCGCCGCATCCAACACGCCTGCAAGCTGCTGGCTGAAAGCGATAAGAGCATCGCTGAGATTGCGTACAGCGTCGGCTATATGGACTATTGCTATTTCTCCCAAATCTTCCGGGAGCAGACGGGAATGTCTGCCAGCAATTACCGCCTTCGCAGCCTGAAAAAGCAACGAGATAAATAGACAAATATTCGTCAATTGGACGAATACCATATATCCCAAACAAATACCCATAGCATTCTGACTGAGAAAAAGTATCCTAAAATGAAGAGGTGATTTCGTGGTTAGTTTAGGTATTGATATTGGCGGCACCGGCTGCAAATGCGTGGCCTTCCACACAGACGGCTCACAGTTGGCCATTGCTTATCGGGAATACCCGCTGGCGGCAGGACAAGTCAAATTGCCGCCGGAAATGATGACAAACTGCGTTTTTGAAGTAATAGGGGAGTGCATCAAGCAGCTTACCGATCCTGGTGAAGTTGCGGCAATCACCGTTTCTTCCTATGGCGAAGCCTTTGTTGCCGTAGATCAAGACGGCAATGCGCTGACGGACAATTTGCTCTACTTGGGCGATAATGAAAATGAAGATTTTTCCCGGCTGGTGGAAGAAGTGGGCGAGGAGAAGTTTATGCGCATCGCCCGCATCCTGCCGGATGCATCCTATTCGCTTTCCAAGATGCTCTACACCCAAAAGACGGCAGACAGACCGGTGTGGAAATATCTGTTTATTGCTGGATTTATTACCTATCAGCTGACGGGAAAGGCTTGCGCCGATGTGTCTCTGGCTTGCCGCAGCCTGCTTTATGATGTGGAAAACCGCTGCTGGTCTGACGAGCTGCTGCAGCAGTGTGGCATCGCTGCGGATACGCTGCCTGAGGTGCTGCCCACCGGCGGTAAGGTTGGAACAATCCTGCCGGAAATCGCCAAAAAACTTGGACTTTCCAATGCTGTGCAGATCGTTATCGGCGCACACGATCAGATCGTTAATGCTTTGGGCGCCGGTGTCCACAATATTGGCGATGCGGTGGATACCTCCGGCACCTGCGAGTGCCTGACACCGCTGTTCGGTACAATTCCGGAAAGCCTGGAGTTCCAAAAGAATAACTTTGCCTGCGTGCCGTATTTGGAAAGCAATGGCTTTGTAACCTATGCTTATAATATCTCCGCAGGTTCTGTGGTGCGGTGGTATCGGGATGCGTTGGCAGCTTACCTGAATGCGGAGGCTGCTGCAAGCAATAAGAGCGTCTATGACCTGCTCAATGAGCAGTGCCCGGATGCGCCCACATCGCTGATGATCCTGCCCTTCCTGCAGGGTATGGGCGGCACACCGGATGTAGATGCCAAGGCTACCGGCCTAATTGCCGGCCTGACAACGCAGACCCGACTTCCGGATATTTACCGGGCGATTTTAGAGGGAATTACCTTTGAAATGCGGTACAATCAGGAGAAATTGGCCGAAAACGGTGTGAAATTTAACCGGCTTTACGCCTGCGGCGGCGGTGCAAAATCGCCTGCCTGGCTGCAGATTAAAGCGGATATCCTGGGCTGTGAGATCATTCCCGTAAAGCGGGATGAGACCGGCGCAATGGGCAGCGCAATTCTTGGCATTGCCGCTGTAACCGGTGAAGATCCCTTCAAGCTGGCGGAAAGATTTTGGCAGTATGGTCAGGCCATTACTCCCATCGCAGCAAACCAGGCGATTTATGAGCAGCGATATCAAGCATATAAGACCCTCCGGGGCCTTTATTTAGAGAAACTGAGGGGTTAATATGAAAAAAGCTGTTATGTATGGCGGCGGCAATATCGGCCGTGGCTTTATCGGTGCGCTCCTGAGCCAAAGCGGATATGAAGTCACATTTTTAGATGTGGCTGAGCCTGTGGTAAAGGCGTTGCAGGAAAATCGCACCTATCCCGTGCGCTATGTTTATAGCGAATGCCATCAGGACGTGTGGATTGAAAATGTTACCGCGGTCAACGGAAACGATACGGAAGCCGCATCGGATGCAATCGCAAATTGCGATATTATGGCCACTGCCGTTGGCGCAAGAATCCTGAAATTCATTGTGCCCAACATCGTCGCAGGTCTGCGCAAGCGCTGGGCGATGGGTAAGGGAGCGCTGAACATTATCATTTGTGAAAACCTGAATGATGCCAACAAGGTGCTGGAGGAAATGCTGAAGGCCCAGCTGACGGAAGAAGAATGTGCAAAATTCGATGAAACCGTCGGCCTGGTGGAGGCATCTATCGGCCGTATGGTGCCCGTTCAGACCGATGAAATGAAGGATGGCGAACCTATGCGGGTCTGCGTGGAGCAGTACGGCTTCCTGCCGGTGGATAAGGCTGCCTTTATGGGCGAGATTCCTGAAATCAAGAATATGGTTCCTTATGCGCCCTTTGATTTTTACATCAAGCGCAAGCTCTATGTGCATAATATGGGCCACGCAACCTGTGCGTATTGTGGCGATCTGCTGGACCTTCAGTACATCTATGAGTCCATCTCCGTGCCGGAGGTGCGCATCCTGGTGCAGAATGCTATGCTGGAAAGCGCTATGGCGCTGCATCGGCACTACGGTGCGCCGATGGTGGCGCTGCAGGAGCATATTACAGACCTTCTGCACCGCTTTACCAATGCGGCCCTGAAGGATACCTGCCAAAGAGTTGGCGGCGACCCGGCCCGGAAGCTGAGCCCGGAGGACCGTCTTATCGGCGCATCCTTGCTTGCTATGGAGGAGGGAATCACTCCTGCCTATATTGCGATGGGTGCAGCAGCCGGCGTGCACCGTTACCTGAAAGAAAACGGTGGTACCCAATCTGTGGATGCGGCACTGTCTGTGCTGAAAGAGGTTTCCGGATTGGCGGAGGATCACGCTCTAACCCGGCTCATTGTGCATTACTATGAGATGATTTTGGAGGGCTGCAGCTTGCTGAAGCTGGTAGCTGAGGCGGATAAGCAGAAGCACGAGAGCATGGCCGCTATTGTATAATAATGACTGTTTCTGCTTCTTGAATACATTTAAGAAATATGGAGGGGTAATATGCCTATCATTACCGGACGCAAAAATGTTTTGGCCGTTTATGAAGAAGCCGCAAAGAAGGGCTGGGTCATTCCCTGCATCTGCAGCGAAAACCTGACCACCACCGAGGCAATCCTGACAGCAGCCTCGGAATTTGCCATCGAGAAGGGTTATGATCGTATTCCCATCACCTTGGCGATCACCAATCAGTATGACCACCGCAGCCAGTCTGTGTTTTACACCAGCACCCGCCGCTGGGACATCGGCCTGAAGCTTTTCCGTGCCAGCATCGAGATCCTGACGGAAGCATTTCCCAATGTGGACATTCTGATCCACCTGGATCACGCCCAGCACGATACCGATGCTGAAATGCTGGACAGCGATTTGAGCATGTTCTCCTCTGTGATGTACGATGCATCCACTCTGCCTATGGAGGAGAATATCCGCAAGACCAAGGCTTATGTAGAGCGTAAGGGCGATGAGCTGCTGATCGAGGGCGCTTGCGATGAGATTGTGGACGCTACCGGCGAGGCTCGCTGTGAAATCACTGATGCCGACAAGTGCGAGCGCTATATGCGTGAGACCGGAGTGGACATCGTTGTTGCCAATTTAGGCACAGAGCATCGTGCATCCGGCCAGGATCTGCACTATTATTACGAGGCTGCCCGCGCGATCAAGGCGAAGATCGGCCCCCGTATCTGCCTGCACGGTACATCCTCCGTTTCCAATGATCAGATTGCAAAGCTGTTTGAGGATGGCATCTGCAAGGTCAATATCTGGACGGCTTTGGAACGGGATTCTGCCCCGGCGCTTACGGAATGGACGGTTAAGAATGTGGCCAAGTGCGGCGGCGCAAAGCTGGAGCAGATGCTGATTGATGAAGGCTACCTGACCGCATCCTCCAAGACCGGCGACAAGACGGATCTGCAGCATTTCACCACCGCTGCCCGCCAGGAGATCATCTTCGGTGAAATGAAGAAGATCGTCCGTGGCTACCTGGATCTGTGGTATAAGTAAAATAATGAATGCCGCCAGTCACCTGGCGGCATTTTTATTGTGATTTACAAATTTAACTACCTATGCTATAATGCTATTATAATATAGCAAAGAGGCGATAGCATGCGACTGACATTGGAAACGGAACGCTTGATCCTGCGACCCTTTCATGTGAATGATGCCGAGGAAATGTTCTATGCCTGGGCCAATGACCCGGAGGTTACCAAATATCTGACCTGGAATCCTCACGAAAGTGTGGAAACTTCAAAGATGATCGTTGCTCAGTGGGTAGAGCAATACAAAAAGCCGGAAAGGCTGATTTTCGCCATTGCGTTGAAGGAAAATGGCAAGCTGATCGGTTGTATTGATGTGGTGGGCTACTTGGACGGCACACCGGTGATCGGCTATGTGCTGAGCCGGGCACATTGGGGCAATGGCTATATGACAGAAGCGTGCCGCACCTTGCTGACGCTGCTGTTCGCCATTGGTCACAAGGAAGTCCGGATTGATGCGCAAGTTGAGAATATCGGATCGAATTGTGTGATCCAAAAATGTGGTGGTCAGTTCCTGTGTGTGGAAGAGGATGCAAGACCGCTGAAGAACGATACCGTGATGGTGAATCGGTATATTGTGAGGAGACCTTTATGAAAGCCTTAAAGCATTTTTTAACCATAACCTGGCACCGCTGGCTTGTGCGTGGCGGATGTTTTCGCATCGGACTTTACTGGCAGGGACTGATTCACGATCTGTCCAAATATTCCCCTACGGAGTTCCGCATCGGCGCGAAATACTATCAGGGCGTCCGCAGTCCCAATGCCGCAGAGCGGGATGAGAAAGGCTACAGCGAGGCCTGGATGCACCATAAGGGCCGCAACCGTCATCATTATGAATACTGGACGGATATGAATAAGGTAAGCCGTAACTACGAAGCCATCCCGATGCCCAGAAAATATTTGGCGGAGATGGTGATGGACCGCAGAGCTGCCTGTATGGTCTACCAGGGCAAGAATTATCACCCCAGCTCGGCGCTGGAGTATTTTATGAGAAGCCGTGAGCGTTTGCTGATGCATCCGCAGACGATGCAGGAGCTGGAGTATATCCTGACAATGCTGGCTGAAAAAGGGGAGAAGGAGACCTTCCGTTACCTGAAGCACGAGGTACTGAAGGGCAAGCCCTTCCCTTGGGAAACGGAATAAATGCATAAACAGAAACCTTCCGGGTATGCTAAGCGTGCCCGGAAGGAAAAAACTTTTCAAAAGAGGAAAAAACTGCTTGACTTTTGACTGAAAATGGGTATAATGATACCCGTGCTTGGCGCAATGCCGACATAGAGGATTAGTGTAACGGTAGCACACCGGACTCTGACTCCGTTCGCGGGGGTTCGAATCCCTCATCCTCTGCCAGTAAAACACCCGGTATTCTTCGGAATATCGGGTGTTTCTGTTATTATCTGCCAGTTTTACGTCAAAAAAGTTATGGTTTCGAGAACCCCAAAAAAGTTTTCCCTTTGAGTTTCCCTTATCCAGCGACATTTTGGATGAATTTCTGCATCCGATTTGCACTATCTCGCTTCATCTGATCGGTCACGTGGCCATACACATCCAAGGTGAAAGCGGCCGTTGCGTGGCCTAAATTCTCCTGCACGGTCTTAATGTCGTCGCCGGCACGGATGGATGCAACGGCGTAGGAGTGCCGCAGATCGTGAAAACGGGTGTTGGGTAGACCTAGCTCGTCCACTACGATTTTGAAGGCTCTGTAGAGCGCCTGTGGCGTGATACGGCGTCCAATCTCATCTGTGAACACCAAACCATTCTCGATAAATGCTTCTCCGAAAAGGCGACGATTACGGTCCTGATCCTGCTTAACTTGCCACAGAAGATCCATCACATAAGGAGCTGCGGTAATCAGCCGCTCCTTGCTGTTCTTGGTGGGAATCAGAACATATTTATCGTTAGCTCCTCGGATGCTGCTACGGATGCTCTGCAACTGCTTGTCAATGAGTATCGTACCGTTCAAGAAATCAATACATTCCCATTGCAGGCCGCACAGTTCACCTTGACGCACACCGGTGAACAGTGCGGTCAAAAACATTTTCTCGTAGCGATGGCCCTTTACCGCTTTCATAAATTCTGCGATCTGATAATCGTTCAGCGGTTTGATCTTTTTCTTGATCACCTGCGGTAAGACGCAAGGATCAGAGGGATTTGATCGTAAGTAACCATTGAACATTGCTTGCTGAAGAGACCGATGCAGAACGCCATGAATATTCTTTATGGTCTTTGCTGAAAGAGAGTAGGGGTGAATTTCCGGGTCCAGCAAGGAATTGTAGAACGATTGAATCTGATGGGTGGTCAGCGATTCCAATCGCAGAGCGCCGATACGAGGGCTGATATGGTTCTTGATGGTTGCCTTGTAGGAGCTTCTCGTTGAAGGTTTAATGTTGCAAAGATATTCTTCCTGCCAAATCTCTAACCATTCAGCGACCGTGATCTTGTTGGGCTCAATATAAGTTCCTTGGTCGATGGAACTGGTTGCAAGTTTCAGCTTTTGTGCGACTTCTCTCTGCGTTTTTCCGGAAATGGATTTTTGAATCTGCTTTCCGGTTCCGGGATCGAAGCCGTTGGAATATCGTGCTTCCCAATAGACGTATTCTTTATCTCCTCGGCGAATGACTTTCTTGCGAATTGTGCCGCATCCAGCGGCGGATTTTCGGGATCTTGTGCTGTTTGGCATAGATACGCTCCTTTCTAAATGCCGCACAGCAGGTGTATCATAGTAACCAGCTGCAGGGCATTTGACAAGTGAATGAATACGTACACTATGCCGGTCAACTGGTATTCTTTACAATACCCCAGAACTTTCTGAATGTCCAGTTAGAATTGGATCGCTTGTAAAAAATACTTTGTTGACAGTGTGTAATGCTGATAATAATAGGCATTTACCTCCATAGAATGGGTGTGTAGTCCAGGAAAAGCGGGAAAATCGGAGGGGTAGACAAAAAGTACCCTGCGCCGAAAAATAGTACCCTACTAAAAGTTATATAAAAAGTTTGGGGAAAGCATGCTTTTTGCGGTAAAACTATTGCAATCCGCCGTTGCGGGTTGCTGTTTTGTACCCTCGAAAATTTTGAGGGTACTTTTCTTTATCCTGCTTAAAAATCGCAAACAGCAGAAATGACCCATTTTCAACGATTTTCTCGTCCCGGAATGGTATTTGGAATGGTTACATAGCGGAAATGTTCATTGAAGAAGAAACAGCTTGCGCCACGCATGCCACGCACGCCACGCAAAAATTAGCTAGCGTAATTTTGCGAGACTTGCGATGCGTGCGAGACGGGCGGAATATATTGCACCGTTACCAATTACGTTTTCCCATACCATTCCTCCCGTTCTAGTTGGATGTGCTTCTCTTTTCTATCAGGCAGATATATCACGCTCCTTTGAAAAGGGAATGGGATGTTGCCGTACAGGACGATTTTTCCTGCACGCGCTATTTAGTTATCAAAATGCGAGATTGTCCCGGCTTGGTAAATCTCCCGCGGTGAGATCCACACCTGCCGGCAGGTGCACCCCCAATGATGCTAGATAACAATATCACACAAATGTTCGAAAAGCAAGGAGAAATTTCGAAATTCACGCAAACTTACATTTATGGCGACAGTTAACAGAATGTGAAAGGCATTTTTGTGATTGTGTAGATGATGAGGACAGGGGACGCATCCATTCCGAACACAACATATTGTGTATATATGACGAAAATGGGCGCAAAATGTTGACATACTACCTTAATATGGTAAAATATGCTCGAGGTGAGATGTAAGCTTTGTATTTTTACTTAAGATGATGGGAGGCTGAGGAAATGATAACTTATGTAGCTGGAGCACGCGATAGGCTGCAGGCGTGGTTCGATAAGGCGGAGAACTGGCAAAAAGATCTATTTGTAAATATTTGGAATGGTGGAATGTCGGAAGATGAGATATTAGCTCGGACGATAAAGCTAATCGAACAGGAATATTTGTCTGAAAACCATAGGCTCGTGCCCACTACGAAATTTCCAAGTGATATTTCTTTTACGGAGGACAGAACCGGAACTGTTCAGCTTGCCAGCATTTCGGATATAAAGGGGGTTGGAGCATTAGCGCCTAAGAAGCCTCTTTGTTTCGGAGAAGGCCTAACTGTTGTTTATGGAGACAATGGATGTGGAAAATCGTCTTATGTGCGAATTCTAAAAGCGTTGGCCAACCCAGTTAATGCGGATGCTGTATTGGGCAATGTTTATTTGGAAGATAATGTTCCGGCTGAAGCGACAGTTACTTTCTCTATCGATGGCGAGGAACAGCGTGTTGTATGGACTAGATCCTCAAAGACGGAACATCCAATTCAGATATACGACACAATTGAGGCAGATCGGTTTGTGAATCAAAAGAACGAGGTCGTCTTTGAGCCTAAAGTTCTTGCAACCATTAGCCAGATGGCCAGCATTTATGATTTAGCTGATACTGCCTTTGCGGACAAAATTAGATCACTAGAATGTGAGATGGGACAACCATCAGCAGAACTCAGAGACCATCCAATTATACAGAGATTCAAAGGGATTTCTACAGGAAAGCAGCTTGAGGCCTTTACCAAGACATTCATTTGGTCAGAAAAGCTCCGGGAAGAGTTGACTGCTGTTCTAGAGGGATTGCAGGAGAGCGATCCTAAAAAGGCAGAGCAAGCTAAGGTCTCACAACGGGATATCGTTCGCAACCATGGGTATGCGATTTTGAAAATATTGCAATTGGTTTCTGATGAAGCGAAAAATGAATACCTAACCAAGCGCGAGCGCCAGATTGCCACCAAGAAGGCTGCGGATACATTGGTATCTACCAGCAGAGATCAATCCTTGTTAGGTGAGTTCGGGTGTGATGCGTGGCAAGAAATGTGGACGCAGGCTGTTGCGTATGTTCGTCAAATTGAAGGCGATGTCGGATTGCCAATAACGGAGTCGGGACGGTGTGCATTGTGCCAACAGGAAGTGGATGCTGAAGCACTTGAGCGAGTTAAAGCTTTTAAGATGTTTTCAGAAGCTGCGGCAATGAAGGAAGCTACATGTGCAGCTAGTGATTTTGAAGCGGCAGTGGAAACATTGCAGAATCAAATTGAAAATAAAATTAATATTAGCGAGCTGAATGCGTCTTTAAAAGCTGGAGCCATACCCGCTGATGTTCAGACAGTGATACTTTCGCTTTATCAGAATGTGCTTGACAGATGCTCTTGGTTGCTTTCCTATTGCGAGGACACAGCTAACGAAATTCCCTATATCGGGAGCCGTGAGAAAATTACTGCTTCGATTAAAGCGATTGTGGATAAGTACAATTTGGAGATAGTCGCATTGCAAGAAGCTGATGCGAATCGGGGCAGATTGGTAGAACGAGAACTAGAGTTGCGAGCCATTCAGTGGGCTTGTGGGAATTTGGCACAAAAGCGGAAGCTGGTTTCACTTTCGGAAATCAGTTCCAAGTGCAAGACAAACTCCTTGACAACGCTAAAGAAGGATCTATCGAAGTTGCTGATAACAGATGCTTATATTCAAAGATTCCAAGAGGAAATGAACTGCTTAGATATGGGCGGACAGATTAAGGTTGAATTGGTTGCAAACGCTCCTCAAAAAGGAAAATCCTACCACCAAGTTTCTTTGAAGGGGGCACGGTCTCTTGGAAAGCACAAGAATAATGAGATTCTGAGCGAAGGAGAGTTTAGAGTAGTATCATTGGCGTCATTCTTAGCGGACTTGTCCTCGTGGCACAGAAATAGGCCGTTTGTATTTGATGACCCTATCACTTCACTGGATCATCGATATGAAAAGAATGTTGCAGACCGGCTCGTTCAACTCTCTACAGAGAGACAAGTCATTGTATTTACACACCGATTAGCATTTGCGCAACTTCTTCAGAGCGCTGTTACCGAATTTAATGTGGCGGCGGCTTATGAGCAAAAACCTGATCGTGCTAATGTTATGCATATAGAATTGCGGAATTCACCTTTAGGAGAGCCGGCTATTCCCCGTTATGTGGAGAAAATGAAATTGGCTGATGCAATAAAGCAACTCCTTGGAGAAAATGTTGTACGCATAAAGAAGTTACGCCGGGAGGGTGACTATGATACGGCGGACACAAAAATCCTTGAGCTTTGCACGATATTCCGCAACGTGATCGAATATGGAGTGGAGCAAAGTCTATTATCTGGAATTGTTTCCAGATTTGGTCGTAATGTATTGACACTAAAATTGCCGTGTCTATATGCGATTACGCAAGAAGACATTGCGCTTTTTGATGGTATGATGACGAAATATTCGTATTATGATCACTCGCACTCGCTTGAAACGCCTATTCTGTTGCCTGATATTGCGGATGTTGAGGCAGACCTGCAGACTATGCTGGCGTGGGATAAGGAGTTTGCCAAAAGATGTAGGACTGAGCAAGACAAATCTAAGGGTAAAAAATAGACTGCTTATAACCAAGCCACCCAATTCAGCGGTTGCGGAATAGGGTGGCTTGGTTATTTATATTGAAAGCTGAAGCTGTTTCTGCTGGGTGTTACCATTAAGACAGCAGCAAGATAATGATGCCTTCTGCTGGCGCACACTTGATTTTTACCTGGGCACATTGTATAATATTAAAAAATCCTTTGTGGAGGCTGACTTATGAAAAAACATTGGTTATTCACAACACTCTTAGCAATCGCATTCTGTGTCCTTTGCCTGACGCTGTTTCCCGCGGAGGCAAAGGCGGCAAGTGTAAGCGATCTAACATTTACGCTCAATAGCGACGGCGAGAGCTATGCTGTGACGGACTGTAGCACCTCTGCCAGTGGTGAGTTAATTATTCCTGCCACCTATAACGAAAAACCGGTAACTAGAATTGGCAGTTCTGCGTTCTACAATTGCTCCGGCTTGTCTAGCATCACCATCCCGGACAGCGTAACCAGCATTGGCAGTTCTGCGTTCTATGGCTGCAGCAGCTTGGAAAACATGACTATTCCGTTTGTGGGCGACAGCCGGAAAACAGCATCGGATACCTACCAATATCCCTTTGGCTATATTTTTGGAACCAGTAGCTATACGGGTGCCGTGGAGACAAGGCAGTATTATTACAAGGCCAGTACTTCAAGCCGGAGCTTTAGCATATACTATATTCCTAGTAGCTTAAAGTCTGTAACAATAACCGGCGGCAACCTTTTATACGGCGCATTCTATAGCTGTAGTGGTTTAACTAGCGTTATCGTTGGCGACAATGTAACCAGCATTCATAGTGATGTGTTTTGGGGATGCTATAATTTGCAAAGCATAACTGTACCTTTTTGGCCTGGATGTTTTACAAATTATTTCGAAGATACTGACTTGCCTGACAGCATAAGATCTGTAACCGTAACCGGCGGCGACATTCAGAATCGTGCATTCGAAAATTTAGGAAGGTTGACCAGCATTACCATTGGCGATGGCGTAACCAGCATAGGTGAAAGGGCGTTCTACGGCTGCACAGGCTTAACCAGCCTTTCCATTCCGGATAGCGTAAGCAGCATTGGTGAGGATGCATTCATTGGCTGCTACAACTTGCCATACAACATTTACGATAATGCTACGTATCTTGGCAATGCAACAAACCCCTATTGTGTATTGGTTGATACTGTTTCAGAAGATATAACAAATTGTGAGATTTATGAGAATACAAAGCTGATTCATAATAATGCGTTCTATAACTGCAGTGGCTTAACCAGTATTGTCGTTCCTGACAGTGTAGTCAGCATTGGCGAGGCTGCATTCTCCGGTTGTAGCGGTCTAGAAAGCATAACCCTGCCCCTTGCGGGAAATTCTTTCACAGGAATTTTTGGAACCAACTGGTATGATGGTAGCATTGCAATAACACATCCTGCTTTGGATACATACTATATACCGTATAGATTGAAGACTGTAATTGTAAACGGTGGAAGTATTTCGTGGACTGAATTCTATAATTGTAGCAACTTGACCAACATTACAATTTGTGACGGTGTGACCAGTATTGGTGATACTGCGTTCTATAACTGCAGCAGTTTGACTAATATTACCATTCCTGATAGCGTAACCAGCATTGGCTATGGAGCATTCTTCGGTTGTAGCAGTTTGGAAACTATGACAATTCCCTTTGTAGGCGAAAGCCGGAAAACATCATCAGATACTTATCAATATCCCTTTGGCTATATTTTTGGGATTTACAGTTACACCGGTAGTGAGAAGACAACTCAGTATTATTATGGTTCCAGTACTTCAGATACAACCTATGACGCTTACTATATACCCAGTAGCTTAAAATCTGTAACCGTAACCAGTGGAAATATTCTGTATGGTGCGTTCTATAACTGTAGTGGCTTGAGCAGCGTTACTATTGGTGACGGTGTAACCAGTATTGGCGATTATGCGTTCTATAACTGCAGCAGTCTGACCAGTATCACCACTCCTGACAGAGTAACCAGCATTGGCAATTCTGCGTTCCGAGGCTGCAGCAGGCTGACCAGCATTACCATTCCGGATAGCGTAACTAGCATTGGCAATTATGCGTTCTATGGCTGCAAAGGTTTGACCAGCATCACCATTCCTGACAGCGTGACTAGCATTGGCGATTCTGCGTTCTTTGGCTGCAGCAGTTTGACCAGCATTACCATTCCTGACAGCATAACCAGCATTGGCAGTTCTGCGTTCCGAGGCTGCAGCAGGCTGACCAGCATTACCATTCCGGATAGCGTAACTAGCATTGGCAATTATGCGTTCTATGGCTGCAGCAGTTTGACCAGCATTACCATTCCTGACAGCATAACCAGCATTGGCAATTCTGCGTTCGATGACTGTAGCAACCTGACCAGCATCACCATTCCTGACAGCGTGACTAGCATTGGCGATTATGCGTTCCGTGGCTGTAGCAGTTTGACTGGCATTTTGGTGTCCGTAAACAACTCCAATTACAGTAGTGATACCAATGGCATCCTATTTAACAAAGATCATACAATATTAATTTTTGCTCCATGTAAAATATCAGGCAACTATACGATTCCAAATACTGTAACCGGTATTGACTGCTCTGCGTTCGATGACTGTAGCAACCTGACCAGCATCACCATTCCTGACAGCGTGACTAGCATTGGCGATGATGCGTTCTCTGGCTGCAGTGGACTGACCAGTATCACGATTCCGAACAGCGTAACCAGCATTGGCAATTATGCGTTCTATGGTTGCAGTAGCTTGACAGAGATCACCATTCCTGACAGCGTAACCAGTATTGGTAGTTCTGCGTTCCGAGGCTGCAGTGGCTTGACAGAGATCACCATTCCGGACAGCGTAACCAGCATTGGCGGTTCTGCGTTCTATGGTTGCAGCAACTTGAAGAGCATGACCATTCCTTTTGTTGGAGGAAGCCGGAAAACAGCATCGGATACTTATCAGTATCCCTTTGGCTATATTTTTGGAATTTACAGTTACACCGGTAGTGTGAAGACAACTCAGTATTATTACGGCTCTAGTACTTCAGATACAACCTATGACGCTTACTATATACCCAGTAGCTTAAAATCTGTAACCGTAACCAGTGGAAATATTCTGTATGGTGCGTTCTATAACTGTAGTAGCTTGACCAGTGTTACTATTGGTGACGGTGTAACCAGTATTGGCGATAAAGCGTTCTATAACTGCAGCGGCTTGACCGAAATCGAAATTTCAAGTAGTGTAACCAGTATTGGCGATAAAGCGTTCTATAATTGTATAGGCCTTACAGATATTTGGTATACAGGGTCTGTACATGATAAAAACAATATATCCATAGGATCATCAAATGAGGTAGTAGATACTGCTACATGGCATTATCTATGTTGCACAGAAAACCATTCTTATTCTTTGAATGGTGGATATACTTGCGATATGTGTATGTATAGCAGAACCCCCAGTGCACCTGTTATTGAGAACAGAACAAACAACAGCGTTACACTGATCCCTACGGATGGTTTTGAGTATTCCAAGGACGGCATTAATTGGCAAAGTAGCAATGTATTCACAGACCTTGCTGCCGACGCCACCTACACTTTCTATCAACGGGTAGCGGCTTCTGAAATTGCATTGGTTAGCGAAGCGAGCCAAGGTACAAGCGTTACATTTAAGCCTGCCCAGGCAGCGCCGTCAGCACCGATTATCTTAAGCTATACAGACACAACGGTGACCCTGTTTGAGATTGCCAACGGCGAATATTCTACCGACGGCATTACTTGGCAAACCAACAATGTTTTCACCGGTCTGTCTGCGGCAATAAACTATGCATTCTATCAGCGTTATGCAGAGACGGTCGCCTACGAAGCAAGTAATAGTAGCTTGGGTGTAAGTATTACAACGGACAAGGCAAAGCAAACGTCAATTCCCAATGCGCCTATGATCGAAAGCTTCACCTCCAGCACAATAACACTGGTTGCAGTTGATGGTTGCGAGTATTCTAAAAACGGCACTACCTGGCAATCGAGCAATGTGTTTAGCGGTCTTTCCTGCGCAACTGAATACACTTTCTATCAGAGATACCAGGAAACTACCACCACATACGCAGGAAAGAGCAGCGAAGGCCTTATCGCAAAAACCGATAAGGGAGTGCAGAGCCAGCCTGCTGCTCCCACATTGTCCAGTAAGACCTATAATAGCGTAACATTGTATGCAATAAGCGGCTATGAATACTCTCGGGACGGTATTAACTGGCAAAAGAGCAATGAGTTCACCGGGCTTGATGCGGAAACAAATTATTTGTTCTTCCAGCGCATAGCGGAAACGGACACGCATTATGCAAGTGACACCAGCGCAATGCTTGCGGTAAGAACCGATGAGGTGCCTGCGTGCGTGACAGACCCTGCTCTCCACAGTTACACCAGTACGTGCGATACAACGTGCAATGCCTGCGGTGCCACTCGTAGCATTACCCACACATGGGACAACGCCTGCGATACATCGTGTAACATCTGCGATGAAACCCGCAGCACTACCCACACATGGGACAACGCCTGCGATACATCGTGTAACATCTGCGGTGAAACCCGCAGCACTACCCACACATGGGACAACGCCTGTGATGCATCGTGTAACATCTGCGGTGAAACCCGCAGCACTGCCCACACATGGGACAACGCCTGTGATGCATCGTGTAACATCTGTGGTGAAACCCGCAGCACTACCCACACATGGGACAACGCCTGCGATACTTTGTGTAACACTTGTGGGGCATCCCGTGTAATCACGCATAATTACGTGATGGTTACTACTAAGGCTACCCTTGCAGAAAATGGTACGATGGTTGACACGTGTGATATATGCGGCGCTACTGGCGCAATTACCACGATCCCTTGCGTCAATACCTTCCGTCTGCCTGGTCACATTATGATCGCCGATGGTACGCTGAAGAAGCCTGTTCCTATCGTAATGGACGCTCAGGAGAACACTCTGATCGAAGGAGTCGACTACATCGTAACCTATCCCAGCAACGCGATCGAAGCCGGTGACTATGAGCTGTTCGTTACGCTGATCGGTAATTACAGCGGTGAAAAGATTTTGCATTTCGTAATCGAGCCGGCAATTGAAATTACCAAGCAACCTACCACCCAAAAGGTCAAGGCCGGTGCTACCGTCGAGCTCTCTTTGGATACTATCGGTTTTGGCGTAGAGTATCAGTGGCAGTCTTCTACCAACGGCACCAGTTGGAAGAACTGCTCTTCTTCCTCTGCAACCAAGGCAACCTTTAGCTTCACCTCCAAGACCTCTCACAACGGCAATTATTATCGCTGTAAGATCACAGATGGCGCAGGCAATGTTGTCTATACAAGCGCAGTTCGTCTCTACGTTCTGGGTGTAACTACCCAGCCCAAGACACAGACTGTCAAGTCTGGCGCAACCGTTAAGTTCACCGTAAAGGCAACTGGCACAGGTCTTAAGTACCAGTGGCAGTCTTCTACCAACGGTAAGACTTGGAAGAATTGCTCCTCCAGTTCTGCAACTAAGGCAACCTTCAGCTTTACATCCAAGACCAGCCACAACGGCAACTACTACCGTTGTAAGGTTACGGATTCTGCCGGAAATGTGGTCTACACCAGTTCTGTCCGAGCATACGTTCTGGGCGTGACCACCCAGCCCAAGACCCAGAAGGTGGAATCCGGTGAGACCGTCAAGTTTACCGTGAAGGCTACCGGTACGGGTCTAAAGTATCAGTGGCAGGTTTCCACTGACGGAAAGACCTGGAAGAACTGCACCTCCAGCTCCGCAAAGAAGGCAACCTTTACCTTTACATCCAAGAACAGCCACAGCAGCAATTACTACCGCTGCCGGATCAAGGACAATGCCGGAAATACGGTTTACACCGATGCCGTTCGGCTGTATGTCCTGGGCATCACCACCCAGCCCACGGCCAAGACAGTCAAGGCCGGTGCAACCGCCAAGTTCACAGTAAAGGCTACCGGTGCAGGCAAAACCTACCAGTGGCAGGTTTCCACCGATGGCGGCAAGACCTGGACGAATTGCTCCTCCAGCTCCGCGAAGAAGGCTACCTTTACATTCACTTCTAAGACTAGTCATAACGGCAATTACTACCGCTGCCGGGTAAAAGACAACGGCGGCAACACCGTCTACACCGCTAAGGTCAAGCTGACGGTTAAAAAGTAATCCAAACTAAGAAACCCAGGAGATATCTCCTGGGGTGCTGTATTACTATTATTGATACACCTGCTGGGCGGGTTTTCCCTTATTTTTTCCCTTACGAGAATAGAACGAATGAAAAACATACAGTCTTTTGAGAACAAATAGTTTCATAAAAGACTAAAAATGAAGAAATACGCTGAAATTGACACACAAAAAGTTTTGTTGACCTCGTTCGAATCCCTCATCCTCTGCCAAAAAACACCTAACCACATCTGTGGTTAGGTGTTTTTTTGATATTGGATAAAAATCAAAAGGACGGCACCAGTGCGCACACTGGTGCAACCAGGTGTCAGATGCCACCTAAAGGGGTGGCTTTTTGTTATTCAATTGTTAGCGCTGCCTCATAAACAACATTTTTCGGCAGTTCCAGCTCTTTGGCGGCCTGCTTGACGGCGTCCTTGCGGGAAATGCCTTGAGCCATCAGCTCTGCGACACGCTTAACAGCATCTTTGGCAGTGAACTGCGCTTTCTCCTGGACCGGTGCGCCGGCAACAACCAGGACAAATTCACCCTTGGGAGCACTCTCAGCATACTTTGCAACAGCTTCGCCCAGGGTGGTACGGACCACTTCTTCGTGGAGCTTGGTCAGCTCCCGGCAAAGACTGATGGGCCGATCTTTGCCGAATACGGAAGCCATATCCTCCAAAGTGTTCAGCAGTTTGTGAGGTGCTTCGTAGAAGATCATTGTCCGGGTCTCGCCAATCAGAGATTCCAAATGCTCCCGACGGCTCTTCTTCGCAGTAGAGAGGAAGCCCTCAAAGCAGAATCTGCCGGTGGCCTGGCCGGAGATGCTCAGTGCTGTGATGACGGCGCATGGGCCGGGGATAGCGCACACAGTAATGCCGTGCTGGGCGCAGAGCATAACCAGCTCTTCGCCGGGATCGGAAATAGCCGGGCTGCCGGCATCGGACACCAATGCGCAGGTCTCGCCTGCGAGAATACGGTCCAAAATCACATTGCCCTTAAATGCCTTGTTGTGCTCATAGTAGCTGACAAGGCTTTTTTTGATGCCCAAATGATTTAATAGCTTCAGGGTGACCCGGGTGTCCTCCGCTGCGATGAAATCCACGCTTTCCAGCGTTTGTCTGCAGCGGATGGAGATGTCACCCAAATTGCCAATGGGGGTGGGGACGAGATATAGCATTCCGGCCATAAGCAGCCTCCTAGAGATTGTAAATTTTCTTGTAATGATCTGTGGGCGTGCCGTCAGGATTGTGCAGGCACAGCTCTTCCCAAATCAGTCCCGGCTTGCCGCCTTTTCTGCACTGCAGCAGGATCAGGCTGATTTCGGACCCCGAATCGTGGCGCACCAGCCGCAGCCGCTTCGGCTCCAGACCGGCGCTGACAGCACAGGCGAAGATCTCAGCCAATCGCTCAGGCTTATGCACCAAATAGAAATCACCGCCGTAACGGGTAGCCCAGGCGGCTGCCGTGAACAGCTCTTTGAGGGTACAATTATCATCCCGACGGGCTTGGGGCGCTGTTTTGCTGGCAGGTCCACCGGTAAAGTAAGGCGGATTGGATACGCAGCAATGAAAGCTTCCGGAGGGGAAATGATGGGGGATGGCACGCAGATCCTCGCATATACTGAACAAACGGTTCTGCAGGTGATTGCGCTGGATATTCTCCAATGCCGCAGCGTGGGCGGTTTCATTCAGCTCAATGCCGGTGATGCTGCAGCCTTCATCTTTGGCACACAGCAGAAGCCCCAACGTACCGCATCCGGCGCCAAGATCCAAAACCTTAGCCTGCTTCGGAAGCTTTACGAAATCAGCCAGCAGGATCGAGTCTGTACTCAATGGGAAAGTACCGGGGGCGATATTTAACTGAAAGCCATTTTGCAGGTATTCCATAGCGTCCTCCGTTACGTGAATAAAAAATCAGCCTGCGCGAACCGGATCCCGGTAGCGCAGACTGACTGCGGATTCAAATGAATCAGCCTTCCTCGATAGCTTCGACGGGGCAGCCGTCAGCACAAGCGCCACAGCTAACGCAGATGTCAGCATCGATGACATACTTGTCTTCGCCCTCGGAAATAGCCTCGACGGGGCAGTTGTCAGCGCAAGCGCCGCACTTGACACAAGCATCAGTGATATTGTAAGCCATTGAATTTTCCTCCAATATATGTTTTTGCGCATTTGCGAAACACGCTATGCAAGTATATTTTAGCACGCTTTTTGAAAAATGCAATTCCTTTTTTCAAAAGAATCGTATATTTTTTCTGCGCTGTGGCGAGAATTCCCGGATAGGGAGGGGATCGCTATGCATTATACACGCTCTGCCGATGCATTATTGCGCCTTGCTTTTGCGCAGGCACAAAGACGGGGACATAGCTATGTGGGCAGCCAACATATCCTGCTGGCAATGCTGGAAAATGAGAGCTGGCCGGGGCGTATTCTGACCGGAGCTGGCCTGGATCCCGGGATGATGGGGCAGATGGCATCGCTGCTATATGGTGTTGGTTCGGCGGGCCTGCCGTTGCCGCAGGGCTTTACCGGCTCTGCAAGGAAAATTTTGCGCCTGGCGGCAAAAGAGGCGCTGCGGCTGGGCAGCAGGGAAGTAGATTGCACCCATCTGCTGCTGGCGATGCTGCGCTGCCGAAAAACGGCTGCGCTGGATCTGCTTTGCCTTGCTCAGGTGGATGCGGATGAGGTGTTTACAAGAACGGTGGATTATCTGCAATGGCAGAAAAATACACCGACGAAGCAAAAAAAGGAGGCGGTAGCTACGAAATTATTGGAACAATTCAGCGAGGACCTGATCCAAAAGGCATCCTCTATGGACCCGGTGGTGGGAAGAGACCGGGAGATTGACATGGTGATCGGTATTCTGAGCCGGAAGAATAAGAATAATCCTGCGCTGATCGGTGAGCCGGGTGTAGGAAAGACAGCCATTGCCGAGGGGCTTGCCCAGCGGATGGCTATGGGCAATGTGCCACCCCAGCTGAAGGAGAAACGGCTGGTAAGCCTGAATATGGCGAATCTTGTGGCGGGTACCAAGTACCGGGGTGAATTTGAAGAGCGGCTTCGGGATGTGCTGGCGGAGATTCGCCGCAGCGGCGATGTGATTCTCTTTGTGGATGAAATGCACACCATCGTTGGTGCCGGTGCGGCAGAGGGCGCTATTGATGCCGCCAATATTTTCAAGCCGGCGCTGGGGCGTGGGGAGCTGCAAATGCTGGGCGCAACCACGCTGACGGAATACAGAAAATTCATCGAGAAAGACCCAGCGCTGGACCGCAGATTCCGACCGGTGATGGTGGAGCAGCCATCAACGGAAGCAACGGCGGCTATTTTGCATTGTCTAAAGCCCGGCCTGGAGCGGCATCATCATCTGCGCATCAGCGAGGAGGCCATCCAGGAGGCCATCCGGCTGTCTGTCCGATATTTGCCCGATCTGTATCTGCCGGATAAAGCCATCGACCTGCTGGATGAAGGCGCATCCCACGCAAGAATGGAGGAAATGCATCAGGGCAGGAACAGCACATCCCGGCTGGAGCTGGAGCAGGAGCTGAACGAGGCTGTCCGGGAGAGTAAATTTGAAAAGGCGGCAGAGCTGCGCGACAAAATGCAAAGATTGGCATCCCGTGGTGTATTGGGGCGCAGCCGCAGCGTCAGCGGCGCAGATATTGCCTGGGCGGTGTCTGCAAGGACGGGAATCCCGGTAGGCAGCCTGACCGCCAATGAGCGGGAGAAGCTATTGCACCTGGAGGAACGGTTGGAAGAAAGGGTGGTAGGACAGAAGGAGGCTGTTCAGGCGGCTGCAGAGGCGGTGCGCCGGGGCTTTTCCGGCATCCGGGATCAGGACCGGCCGGTGGCCTGCTTGCTGTTTACCGGGCCGACGGGGGTTGGCAAGACAGAGCTTTGCCGTGCATTGGCACAGGAGCTGTTCGGCAGCAAGGATGCAATGATTCGGCTGGATATGACGGAATATATGGAGAAGCATTCCGTATCCCGGCTCATCGGCGCACCTCCCGGCTATGTGGGATATGAAGAAGGCGGCAAGCTAACGGAAGCTGTGCGCAGAAAGCCTTACTCCCTGGTGCTGATGGATGAGCTGGAGAAGGCGCATCCGGATGTGGCGGGTATTCTGCTGCAGATTATGGAAGAGGGGCAGCTGACGGACTCTAACGGCCGCACAGTGAGCTTTCGCAATGCCATCGTGGTAATGACCTCCAATGTGGGCGGAAGGCTGCGTGGCGACGGCCTGGGTTTCTGTCCGTCCGGTAGGGAAAAGGAAACGGAAGCTGCACTGGGACACGCATTTACCCCGGAGTTTTTAGGGCGGTTGGATCGGATCGTCTGCTTTGCACCGTTAAATGACAGGGCTATGGAAGCCATCGCGCAGAAATATCTGACCCAGCTGCAGCAGCGGATGCGTGCATCCGGCGTGCAGCTGGTGCTGCCGAAGGACTTGGCAAAGCACTTAAGCAAAGGCTGCAGCGCCAAGGAGGGCGCACGGCATATGCGAAGGCTGGTGGAGCAAAAGGTGGAGGGAGCGCTGTCGGATTTTTTGATTCACAGCACAAAAAAACACACCCGGATCCAGTGCGTTTTGAAAGGGGAGGAGCTGTCATTTCAATCCTGAATTTGCGAACAATATAGAACAAATGTGCGAAAAGTTAGAAAATCTCCGGATTTTTGTAAAAAAAGCAGAATTTTTTGTAAAAAAAGGTTGATTTTTTGAGAAGCAGGGTTTATACTGTGCTTAAGTGGAGCAAAATGGATGAAAAGTGGAGCAAAATGGAGGAGGTGAGCCACGATGATCGGTAAATTCCCTGCAAAGCTGGATGACAAAAATAGAATTTTCGTTCCTGCGAAGCTGCGTATGGAGCTGAGCGGTAGCTTTTATGTGACGCTGGGCGTCAATTGCGGTCATCGTTGCCTGACCGTATATACTGCCGAAGACTGGCAGACCCTCAGCGATAACTACAATCAGCTGCCCATTTCTCAGAAAGGCGCCGCTACCAGCCTGATCTTTATGAACGCTGCGATGTGCGAGCCCGACAAGCAATTTAGATTTACTCTGACCCAAAATCTTTTGGATTATGCCGGTATCAGCCGTGATGTGACCATCGTCGGCAGAGCAGGCCAGGCGGAGATTTGGGACACCGAAGAGTTTGCAGCCTTCGAGGCGGAGAATCTTACTCCCGAAAAGCTGTTGGCATCTTTGGAGGCAATCGGACTATGAGTGAATTCCATCACATCTCCGTTCTGCTGAATGAGTGCCTGGACGGCCTCAATATCAAAGAAGACGGAATCTATGTTGACGGCACCTTAGGTGGTGCCGGACACTCCACCGAGATCGCCAAACGTTTAACTACCGGCAGACTCATCGGCATTGACCGTGATCCCATCGCCCTGAAGGCGGCTGGGGAGCGGCTGAAGCCCTATGCAGACCGGGTCACACTGGTCCACAGCAATTTCTGTGAGATCAGCAAGGTTTTGGATGATCTTGGCATTGATGGTGTAGATGGCATCCTGCTGGATCTTGGTGTATCGTCTCCGCAGCTGGATGATGGAGACCGGGGCTTTTCCTATATGGTGGATGCACCGCTGGATATGCGTATGGACAACGGCGAGCCTATGACCGCCCATACGATCATCAACACCTGGTCCTACGAGGAATTAAGAAGAATCCTCTTTGATTACGGCGAAGAGCGGTATGCGCCGCAGATCGCGGCAAATATCTGCCGCCGCAGAGAAGAGAAACCAATTGATACGACCCTGGAGCTTGTGGACGTGATCCGCTCGGCAATGCCTGCTGCGGCACTTCGTGAAAAGCAGCATCCGGCAAAGCGCTCCTTTCAGGCCATCCGCATTGCGGTTAATGATGAGCTGGGCGCTGTGCATAAGGTTATGGATGCAGCGATCCCCAGGCTGAATCCCGGCGGTCGGCTGGCAATCATTACCTTCCATTCGCTGGAAGACCGAATTGTAAAAAACGGTATGGCAGATGCCGCCAAGGGCTGTACCTGTCCGCCAAATTTCCCGGTATGTGTCTGCGGTAAGAAGCCGCAGGTGAAGCTGATCACCAGAAAACCGGTGATCGCCGGCGATGCGGAGCTGGAGCACAACCCCAGATCCCGCAGCGCAAAGCTGAGAGTATGTGAGAAGCTATAAACCCTTTGCCACAAAGGAGTGAGACAAATGGCAAGAAAAGCAGAAGTTCGCTACATTAATTTCTATAGTGTCGGCAGCTCTGCCTATAAGCTGGACGCTATGCCGATGCCTAAGCGTCAGGCTGCACCTATGCTGAAGAAGCGCAAGTCTTCCAGGATACTGCTGAAGGTGGATCCCATTGCTTGTGCCGGCGTTTTTCTTGCTTTTGTGATGCTGATTATGATGGTAGTAGGTCTGTTCCAGCTCGGTAGCGCAAGAAATCAGGCTGCCGAAATGGAATCCTATGTGTCCAGATTGGAAGCGGAAAACCGGGTGCTGAACGAAAAGTACCGTTCCAGCATTGATCCAGATGAGATCCGTCAGATCGCCACGCAGATGGGGATGGTGCCCATTGAGCAGGCGCATCGTATTGAAATTACCGTACCGGTTACCGAGCCGGTGCAGGAGCCCACTGTGTGGGAAACTGTTTATACATTTCTTGTAGGCTTGTTTGCATAAACCAAGCCACCGGCAATACTATGGTATTGGCAGCTGCAATGGGCAGCGAGGGGTTCCCTTGCTGCCCATTTGATGATTGCATGCCAGGAAAGGCCGGTGCATTATGGCAAAGCAAAGCAAAAAGAAGGAATATGCCCGTGTGCGTGCAGACTCAGGTCAGCACCGCAGAATATTGGCAGTAATGGCGGTATTGGCGATAGCGGCGTTTATTCCTGTGGCTGTGCGGCTGTACGATTTGATGATCAGCAGCTATGAGCAATATTCCCAGTTGGCGCTTCGCAATCAGACCCGAACAACGGCTGTAACCGCTGACAGGGGTACGATCTACGACCGAAATATGAATATACTGGCCACATCGGTCAGCGTAGAGAACATATACCTCGATCCCCACGAATTGAAGCAATCCAAAGCGGATATTCCGGCAATTTCACATAAGCTGGGTACACTTTTGTCACTCGACCCGGCGATGATCGAGAAAAAGGCGAAAGACCTGACCAAGCGCTATCAGCTAGTCAAGGACCGGGTAGGGGAGGAAATCGCTTCCCAAATCCGGGCGTACATCAATGAAAACGAAATTTCCGGCATCCATTTGGAGCCCAATTCCCAGCGCAATTACCCCTACGGCACATTGGCATCCCAGGTCATTGGCTTTACCAATGCCTCCAATACCGGTTCCGAAGGCATTGAGGCAGCGTATAACAGCTATCTTGAGGGCAGCGCCGGCAAGGTGATTACCACCAAGGGCAATAACGAGATGGATATGCCCTTTTCTTACGAAAAATATGTGCAGTCCCAAAAGGGGAATGACATTATCCTGACCTTGGATTCCACGGTGCAGGCCTGCCTTGAAAAGCAGATGCAGACCGCAATTGACCGCTATGATGTGCAAAATGGCGCATTTGGCCTTGTCATGAATGTCAAAACCGGCGAGATTTTGGCAATGGCGACGCTGGGTGGCTATGATCCCAATCAGTATTTGGAGATTGCTGACCCGGAAACGGCTTTGGAGCTGGAGCAACTGCGGCTTCAGGATAATGAGGTCTATCAAAAAGCCTTGGGGGAAGCAAGGTTGAAGCAATGGCGAAACCGCTGCCTGTCCGACGGCTATGAGCCCGGCTCCACCTTCAAGGTGCTGACGATGGCTGCCGCTTTGGACAGTGGGGCAATCACCCTGGAAACACCCTTCCATTGCGCCGGCGCGGAGCAGATTCCCGGCAGAGCCCAGCGGTTGCATTGCTGGCGGTCAACCGGTCACGGCGCACAGAAAACACCCCAGGCTTTGCAAAATTCCTGCAACCTGGCCTTTGCCCACATCGCCCTGAAGCTGGGTGGTGAGCGATTTTACGATTACATCCAGCGCTTCGGCGTTACGGAAAAGACCGGCATTGACTTAAGCGGCGAAAGCAAAGGCGTATTCTTTGATAAAGAACTTGTTGTCAACACCGATAAATGGGGCACAGCATCCTTAACCTCCGGCTCCTTTGGACAGACCTTTAAGCTGACACCGATCCAGCTTGTGCGGGCAATCGCATCGGTGGTCAACGGCGGGTATTTGCTGGAGCCTTACATCGTGTCCGAAGTTGTGGATGCCGGCGGCAATACCGTCTTGAAGCAGGAACCGACCATTATCCGTCAGGTCATCAGCAGTGAAACGTCCAAGACGATGTGCTCGCTTTTGACCTCTGTTGTGACAGAGGGAACGGCAAAAAATGCCTCTGTTGCCGGATATTCCATAGGTGGAAAGACCGGTACCAGCGAAAAAATCGACATATTTGACGAGAATGGCCAGCGTGTGCTGGATAAAATCGTATCATTTGTAGGGGTTGCGCCAATGGACAATCCGGAGTATATTGTATTAGTGGCGCTGGATACCCCATCCCGGCAGACCGGAATCTATATTTCCGGCGGTGTGATGGCGGCACCTACCGTAGGTGCGGTGATGGCGGACATCCTTCCGTACCTGGGTGTAGCGCAAACCTTCTCAGAGGATGATGCCTCCGGTCAGACCATTATTTTGGATGACCTGACGGGTATGACCCCGAAGGAAGCGGAAAAGCTACTGAAAGAGAAATCCTTGACGATCCGCACCATAGGAGAGGACGAAACCATCACCGGCCAAATTCCTGCGCCGGGGCAGAAAATCTCCGGTAATAGCCAGGTGCTGGTCTATTTGGGCGAAGCGCCGCCGTCAGATACCGTTACCATTCCGAATTTCATTGGGATGAACCGCCAGCAGGCCGCAGATGCGGCTGCACAGCTGGGATTGTACATTCTGGTGGCAGGAAACACGGATCTGTCCCCAAATATAACCGTAACTGCCCAAGGTTTTGCACCGGGCGATACTGTGACAATAGGAACAACAATCCGTTTGGAATTTGCCGATACAAAGGCTGCCGATTAAGGAGATAAACATATGAAGCTGAAGCAACTGCTGCAGGGCGTGGAGATCATCGAAGCCACCGCCGATATGGAACTGAATATTCCGCAGGTCGCCTATGATTCCCGTAAGGTGGAGCAGGGGGCTTTGTTTGTGGCTGTTTCCGGCTTTGCGACAGACGGCAACCGCTTTATCCCTATGGCGATGGAAAAGGGCGCAGCAGCTGTTGTGACGGCTATCAAGCCCACTCAGAATGTGCCCTATATCCTGGTTAAGTCTGACCGTTTGGCGCTGGCGCAAATCGGCGCAAATTACTTTGGCCATCCGGCAGCTGCTATGCGCATCATCGGCGTTACCGGTACCAACGGCAAGACCTCTGTAACGCTGCTCCTAAAGCAGGTTTTGGAAGCTGCTTTGGGCGCAAAGGTAGGACTTGTCGGCACAATGAACAATATGATCGGTGATATTGCGATCCCTTCCGAACGCACGACGCCGGAGAGCTTTGAGCTGCAGAGCCTGTTTGCGCAAATGCGGGATGCCGGCTGCAAATATGTGGTGATGGAGGTTTCCTCCCACGCCATCGCTTTGGAGCGGGTTGGCGGTGTACATTTTGCGGTGGCAGCCTTTACCAACCTGACGGAAGATCATTTGGATTTTCACAAGACGATGGAAAACTACTGCGACACCAAGGCGCTGCTGTTTCAGCGCTGCGATAAGGCAGTTCTTAATTGCGATGATGCTTATTTTGCGCGTATGCGTGCAAATGCGACCTGCCCTGTGCTGACGACATCCGCAAGCTGTGGCGATCTGACGGCGAAAAATATTCAGCTCCACGCTGACGGCGTATCCTTTACTGCCATTACCGAGTGCGAAAGTGCGGATGTAAGGCTGCCCATTCCGGGAAGATTTACGGTCTACAATGCGCTGACGGTGCTGGGCATCGCATATCAGCTGGGTATTTCCCTTGCTGATTGCGCAAAGGCTTTGGAAAATGTTGCCGGCGTGAAGGGAAGAATCGAGGTTGTACCCACTCCGGGCAAGGATTTTACCATCCTCATCGACTATGCCCATACCCCCGATGGCCTGGTAAAGGTGCTGACCTCTGTCCGGGATTTCTGTAAGGGTCGGCTTATCGCCGTATTTGGCTGCGGTGGCGACCGGGATCCCATTAAGCGCCCCATTATGGGCGAAATCGGCACGAGACTTTCGGATATTGCGGTAATTACCTCCGATAATCCCCGCACAGAGGCACCGATGGCCATCATTGCGGATATCTTAAAGGGTATTACTCCGGATATGGGTGAGCATATCGTCATCGAAGATCGCAAAAAAGCAATTGCCTATGCTATGGACATTGCGCAAAAAGATGATATGATTGTACTGGCAGGCAAAGGCCACGAAACTTACCAGGAGATAAATGGCATCAAGCACCATTTGGACGAGCGGGAAGTGGTGGCACAGCACCTGACGGAAATGAGGAAATAATATGGGACGCATCACATTACAGCAGGCTGCCGACTGGTGCGGCGGCCGCGTTGATCCGAAATATGCTAATGTCACTTTCTTAGGCGCAAATAACGATTCCCGCAAGATCCAGCCCGGCCAGCTGTTTATTGCACTGCAGGGCGAGCGGGATGGTCACGATTTTATCCCCAAGGCGCTGGAAAATGGCGCTGCTGCGGTGCTTTGCACCCATTGTGACGGCGATTATCCTGCCATCGTGGTGGAAGATACCCGTATTGCGCTGGGCGATATTGCCCGTGGAGAGCGCAAGCGTATTGGTATGAAGGTGGTCGGTGTTACCGGCTCCGTAGGCAAGAGCACCACCAAGGAAATGATTGCCTGCGTGCTCAGCGGCACATATCGGGTAGGGAAGACCCCGGTCAATCACAATAATGACATCGGTATGCCTATGGCAGTGCTTTCAATGGCTGAGGATACGGAAGTGGCAGTGCTGGAAATGGGTATGAACCATTTCCGTGAGATTGCTTATCTTGCCTCCATTGCGCTGCCGGATGTGGCGGTTATCATCAACATCGGCACGATGCACATCGAGCATTTGGGCTCTCAGGAGGGGATCCTGAAGGCAAAGCTGGAGATCCTGGAGGGTATGAAGGCCGATGGTCAGGTGATTCTCAATGGCGATGATGCGCTGCTTATCAATGTCCACAAGAAATCCGCGCTGAATGTGACCTATTTCGGTGTCCACAATCCGGATTGCAAGGTGCGGGCTGCGGATGTGGAGCAGGCACAGAGTGAATTGAAATTTACTGCTGAATGGGACAATGAAACCCTGCTCATTACGCTGCCCATTGAGGGCGCACACTATGTTCCCGATGCCCTGGCTGCCATCTGCGTAGGCTTGCGCCTGGGCGTTACACCCAGGGAAATTCAGGAAAGATTGGCTTTCTTTCACAATTTGGCAGGCCGCCAGGAAATTCTGAATGTAAAGGGCTATACTATCATCAAAGATTGCTATAACGCTGGCCCTGAATCTATGGCGGCAGCGCTGAGCGTGCTGGGTAGAAAGCCGGGCCGTCACGTAGCCGTTCTTGGCGATATGCTGGAGCTGGGCGTTTGCACCCAGGCGGAGCATTATCGTGTTGGTCGAATTGCGGCGGAAAATGCCGATTTGGTGCTGGCATACGGCCCCAATAGTGACCGGGTGATCAGCGGCGCACTGACCGGTGGAATGAGGGAGACCGCGGCGCTGGCATTTACGGACAGAGAGCGCCTTATCGAGGCGCTGAAACGCTTGGCGAAGCCGGGCGATGTACTGCTGTTCAAGGGCAGCCACGGAATGCACATGGAACTGGCTCTGGACGGCTTTTTGAAGGAAGATACATAAGCGGAGGATTTAAGAAATGACGAAACTCATCGTTACGGGATTGATCGCCTGCGCGCTGAGCGCATTGATCGGTTTTTTGCTCCTGCCGGTGCTGCGTGCGCTGAAGGCCGGACAATCTATTCGGGAGGTTGGCCCTACCTGGCACAATAATAAGGCCGGCACGCCTATGATGGGCGGCTTGATGTTCATCTTTGCGTTGATCATCTGCCTGCTGATCGCCATTCCCGTAATGGAGGATTACTCTGTATTTTATGTTTTGGTGCTGGCGCTGTGCTTTGGTCTGGTTGGTTTTCTGGACGATTTCACCAAGGTCAAATTCAAACGGAATCTGGGCCTGACCGCCATTCAGAAGATGCTGCTGCAGATGGCAGTTTCTGCGATTTTCCTGTATGCGCTGTACCGCCAGGGAACTCTCGTTACCGATCTTTACATTCCCTTTGTGAATGTGAACATTTCGATGCATCCGCTGGTGTATATTTTCATTGCGATGTTTATTATGGTCGGCTGCGTCAATGCGGTAAACCTGACCGATGGTGTGGACGGTCTTTGCGGCAGTGTTACTGTCCCGGTTATGGTGTTCTTCACCGCTGCTGCTGTGGCGCAGAACAAGCTGGACCTGGCGCTGATGCCTGCGGCTTTGGTGGGCGCGCTGGTTGCGTATCTGTTCTATAATTGGTATCCTGCCAAGGTGTTTATGGGCGATACCGGCTCGCTGTTTTTGGGCGGTGCGGTCTGCGCGCTGGCCTTTGCGCTGAATATGCCGCTGATCCTGGTGCTGGTTGGCTTCGTTTACTTTTCGGAAACGCTGTCTGTTATCCTTCAGGTGGGCTACTTTAAGCTGACCCACGGCAAAAGACTCTTCAAGATGTCTCCCATCCACCATCATTTTGAGATGAGCGGCTGGAAGGAAGTTAAGATCGTTCTCGTATTCACCGTTGTGTGCGTTGTGATGTGCCTGATCGCCTGGTTCGGCATTCAGGGGTTTTCTATGAATTGATCCGCTGAAAGGAGACTTTTATGGCTGCAGATAGAAATCTGTATGCCAAAGAGGACCGCCATCGGTTTCGGCCTGGCGAACGTGTGGACATCCCGTTTTTGATTCTGCTTTTGCTGCTTTTGACGGTGGGGCTGATTATGCTCTACAGTGCCAGCTCGGCACAAAGTCAGTACGATACCGGCTATACCATCTCTACCAAATACCTGCAAAAGCAAGCTGTTTGCGCCGGACTTGGCCTGGTGTGTATGTTCTTCTTCAGCCGGATTCCGGCAAGCTTTTGGTTCAAATATGCCTGGCCAATCTACGCAGTCAGCATTTTATTGTTGCTGTCGGTGCTGGTGGTGGGGCAATCTGTCAACGGCGCTACCCGGTGGATCAATATCGGCGGCATTCAGTTTCAGCCGTCGGAGATCGCCAAATTTACAATGATCGTCCTGTTTGCCCGGTTGACCCGGAAATTCGGGACAGATGCGGAAAAATTCCGCTACGGTGTGCTTGGCTTCGGCGGGGCGCTGATGGGCATTTTGGTGCCGCTGGCGCTGGAAAAGCACCTTTCGGCCATTATGCTGATGGGTGCTGTGGCTGTGGTGATGATGTTCGTTGCCGGCACGCAGAAAAAATGGCTTCTTGGCGGCGCAGGTATTGCGGCTGCCTTCGTTTTGGTGTATATTTCTTTTATGGGCTATGCTGGTGACCGGGTCACAGCCTGGCTGCACCCGGAGCAGGATCCGGGGGATACCGGCTATCAGATCCTGCAATCGCTGTATGCCATCGGGTCCGGCGGGCTGTTCGGGCTTGGCTTCGGCAAATCCAGGCAGAAATATCTGTATTTGCCTTTCCAGTATAACGACTACATTTTTGCAATTATCTGTGAGGAATTGGGGCTTTTCGGCGCAATTTTGATTATTGCGCTGTTTAGTGCGCTGATTCTGCGTGGCTATTGGATCGCACTGCACGCATCCGACCGGTTTTCCACGGTGCTGGCGGCGGGTTTGGTCACTTTGATTGCGGTGCAGACCATTCTTAACCTAGGTGTTGTGACCAATTTGCTCCCGTCAACGGGAATTGCGCTGCCGTTTTTCTCCTATGGCGGCACAGCGCTGGCAGTAAATTTGGGAGAAATGGGCGTTGTATTAAGCATCTCCCGCCAGCGCAATCAGACAAAGAAACAGGAGGTTTCCCTATGAATGTGATATTTACCTGCGGCGGCACCGGTGGTCATATCAACCCCGCCATCGCAGTTGCCAATATTTTGCGTGAGCGGCACCCGGATTGTAACATACTCTTTATCGGCGCCAAGGGCCATATGGAGGAGCAGCTGGTGCCCAAGGCAGGTTTCAAATTGAGATGCCTGCAGATCAGCGGTATGAGCCGTGGCAAGAGCTTTGGCGCAATTATGAAGAATGTCAAGGCTGTTTCTCAGACGGTGAAAGCGGTAAGCCAGTGCAAGAAGATCATCCGGGAATTCGGTGCGGATGTCATTATCGGCACCGGTGGCTATGCCTGCTATCCGGCGCTGAAAGCAGGTACTTTGCTGAAGATTCCTACCTGCGTCCACGAAAGCAACGCTATGCCCGGTCTTACCACCCGGATGCTGGCGGATAAGGTGACCCGGATGCTGATCTGCTTCCCGGAAAGCGCCAGGCATTATAAGCACCCTGAAAAGGTGGAAACGGTGGGTATGCCTATCCGCCGGGAATTTGTATACACCGACAAGGCTGCGGCCCGGAAAGTGCTGGGCATCGGCGATGAGCCGGTGGTAGTTTCCGCCTTTGGCAGCCTGGGCGCCAAGAAGATGAACGAGACCATTGCCGAGATGCTTTCTTTGGAGATGGCGGATGGCTTCCCCTTTAAGCATATCCATGCCACCGGCAAATTCGGCTGGGAGTGGATGCCGGAAAAGGTGAAGGCCTGTGGCATCAATGTTGAAAATTGCCCGAATCTCGATATGCGGGAGTATATTTACAATATGGATGTGGTAATGGCAGCGGCAGATGTGTTTATCAGCCGTGCCGGCGCTTCCAGCTGTAATGAGATTGCCGCCTCCGGTACACCTGCAATTTTGATTCCGTCGCCCAATGTGACTGATAACCATCAGGAAAAGAACGCAAGAGTTCTCTCTGACCGCGGTGGCGCTGAGTTGCTGCTGGAAAGTGATTGCACGCCCCAGGCGCTGTATGATACGGTAAAAGCGCTGTTGGCAGATCGAGACCGTCGGGATCAGATGACCATTGCCCTGCGCAAGGATGTGATCCTGGACAGCGCAGAGCGGATCTGTGACATTTTGGAAGAACTGACCCACAAAAGCTGACATAAAAGGGGAACACTATGGATACCAAACAAAAGAAAAGACCCCCCGCCAAAAAACCGGCTGCCAAGGCAGCGGCGAAGCCTGCAGCAAAGCCTGCGGCTCCGAAGCGCCGGGAACCCAAGAAGGAAGAGCCGAAGATCTCTGCAGATGTTGTCTATCTGCCGCCGAAGCCCTTTAACCGCAGCAGATTGGCATTGCATTTGGTAACGGTGATTGCGGTGGTGCTGGCCATTGTGCTGGGACTTTCCGTTTTCTTTAAGGTGGAAGTGATCGAAGTTTCCGGCACCGATAAGTATACGGTGCAGGAGGTGCAGGATGCATCCGGCATTAAGCCCGGTGATCATCTTTTGACCTTCGGCAGAACAAAGGCTGCCGGAAAGGTGATCTCTGCGCTGCCGTACATTAAGTCTGCCCGGATCGGAATAAAACTGCCCAATACGGTAAAGATTGAGATTGAAGAGGTGGATGTTACTTACGCCCTGAAATCCAGCGATGGCAGCTGGTGGCTGATGAGTGCTGCCGGCAAGATCGTGGAGCAGGTCGCTGACGAGAACAATATCCGCCATACCAAGATCCTGGGCGTGCAGCTGGAAAGCCCCAAGGTAGGGGAGCAGGCCATTGCCTGGCAGGATCCCGTACCGCCTACGGATGAAAACGGCAATCCCATTCCTGTGACCATTACCGCTGCGGAGCGGCTCAATGCGGTGATCAGCATCGCAGGCTTCCTGGAGCAGAACCGGATCATCGGCAAAATGGCAAGCATCGATGTGAATCATCTGATGGATATCCAGCTTTGGTACGGTAATCAATACCAAATTCTGCTGGGCAGCACCGAGCAGCTTGGCGTGAAGATCACCATGATGAAGGCAGCGCTTGCTCAGGTAAATTACGACGAAGGAATCCTGGATATCCGGGATCCAGGCAATATTTTGTTCAAGGAATTCACATAAATGTATAAATTTGTGAAAATTCTTGACGAAAAACAGAAAATATTCTAAATTTGATATTGACCAATTTGATTTTTCACGATAGAATATAGGGGTACCATTGTAATTTCAAGCGGTATGGGTATCCAACCGCGAACGATACATAGGAGGAGAGCATAATGGCTGAAATGTTTCAGGAACGTGTAGTTAAGATCAAGGTAATTGGTGTTGGTGGCGCCGGCAACAATGTCATCAATCGTATGATCGATGCAGGTGTAGAAGGCGTTGACTTCATCGTTATCAACACTGATAAGCAGGATCTGAATAAGTCCCACTGCAAGATTAAAATCCAGATCGGTGAGAAGCTCACCGGCGGTATGGGCGCAGGCTCCAAGCCCGAAATTGGCAAAAAGTCCGCTGAAGAGAGCCGTGCACAGATTGCAAAGCTGCTGGAAGACACCGATATGGTATTTATCACCGCCGGTATGGGCGGCGGCACCGGCACCGGTGCAGCTCCCATCGTTGCCGAGATGGCACGTGAGGCTGGCATTCTGACTGTCGGCGTTGTTACCAAGCCCTTCAAGTTCGAGGGTGCAAACCGTATGCGTCAGGCTGAGGAAGGTATCGCTGAGCTGGCCGGCAAGGTCGACTCCCTGGTTATCATCCCCAACGATCGCCTGAAGTACGTTACCGATGAGAAGATCACCTTTGCAAATGCATTCGGCATCGCTGACGATGTGCTGAAGCAGGCTGTTGTTTCCATCTGCGGCCTGGTTGGCTACTCCGATCGTGTTATCATTAACCTGGACTTCGCTGACGTTTCCGCAGTTATGAAGGACGCTGGCCGTGCGCATATGGGCGTTGGCACTGCTGCAGGCCGTGAGAAGGCTGAGCAGGCTGCTTTGGCAGCTATCAACAGCCCCCTGCTGGAGACCTCCATCAACGGCGCTACCGGCGTTCTGGTCAACGTGACCGGCTCTGCTGAGCTGACTCTGGATGATGTTGAGACCGCAGCCGGTATTGTTCAGGAGAACGCAAACCCCGAGGCTAACATTATCTTCGGCGCTACCTACTCCGATGAGTTCGAGGATGAGATGCGCGTTACCGTTATCGCTACCGGTTTCGAACAGAAGCACGATGCCCCCAAGGCTGATACCGCTCCTGCCGGTGACAAGGCAGCTCCCGGTAACATGGGCGACATCGAAGAAATCTTCAGCATCTTCAAGCGCTAATTCGATTGAAATTGACATCCCGGGCGTTGCCCGGGATGTTTTTTAAGGAAACGACTATGGATGCATACAGAAATTTAGCCTTTAGCTATGACCGGCTGACCAATGATGTAGATTACGGAGCGGTTGTGGATTTTTACCACGAGATATTGGCTGCCGAGGGCGTAAAGCCCCGGACAGCTGCGGATCTTGCCTGCGGCACCGGCTCTGTGAGCCTGCTGCTGGCGCAGCGTGGCTATCTTGTTACCGGCGTGGATATGTCGGAGGATATGCTGACCGTGGCTGCGGATAAGGCTCAGGAGCTTGTGAATCGCCCTGTGTTCGTCTGTCAAAAGCTGCAGGAGCTGCGGCTTCCCCGGGGTGTTGACCTGGCTGTCAGCGGCCTGGACAGTATGAACTATATCACTGATCCCAAAGATTGCGAAATGGCGATCCGGCGCATTTTCAAGGCGCTGAATCCCGGCGGCATTTTTATCTTCGATGTGAATACGCCCCAGCGCTTCCGCTCTATGGATGGCCAGGTGTTCCTGGATGAGGACGAGGATGTATACTGCGTTTGGCGTGGAGAATTTGACGAGGATACCAACATCTGCTCCTACGGTATGGACCTGTTTCAGCGTGTGGGCAGACAATGGCAGCGCAGCTTTGAGGAGCATTGCGAATACGCATATACCCAGGAGCAATTGCTGCAATATCTGAAAAACGCAGGCTTCAGCCATATCCGTGTATATGGCGATCGGCGTATGGGCGCACCGACGCAGCAGGATCAGCGGATCTATTTCAGCGCCAGAAAGGGTAGAATCAAATGAAGGATTATTTGGTAAGAGGTATGACGATGGACGGCTTTGTCAAGGCCGTGGCCATTCGCTCTACTGAAATGGTACAGCGTGCTGTGCAGATCCACGGCACCACGGCAAACGCAACCGCCGCTTTTGGACGGGCATTGACCGCCAGCTCTATGATGGGCAATATGCAGAAGGTGGAAAACGGCTCTATGACCCTGCAGATCCGGGGCGGTGGCCCTATTGGCACCATCACCTGCGTGTCTGACCCGGAGGGAAATGTCCGTGGCTGCGTGACCAATCCCCATATGCCGCTGGTAGAAAAGTATCCCGGCAAGCTGGATGTGGGCGCAACGGTGGGTACCAACGGCACCTTGACCGTGATTCGTGATCTGCAGATGAAAGAGCCTTATATCGGCTCTGTCCAGTTGGTATCCGGTGAGATCGGCGATGATGTGACCGCTTATTTTGCGCAGAGTGAGCAGACACCTACTGCCTGCGCACTGGGTGTGCTGGTGGATGTGGATCAAAGCGTGAAGGTGGCCGGCGGCTATCTGCTGCAGCTTCTGCCCGGTGCACCGGATGAAGTCATCGACAAGCTGGAGCAGGGCATTCAAAGAGCCGGCGCGGTTACCGCAATGCTGGAGCAGGGGATGACCCCGGAGGATATTCTCGGTCAGGTCTGCGGTGATCTTGGCATTGTATTTATGGAAACGCAGGAGGTTTCCTATAAATGCTATTGCTCCCGTGAGCGGGTAACCAAGGCGCTGATCAGCCTGGGTAAGGAAGAATTGACCCAAATCGTGGAGGAGGGTGAGACCTTTCCGGTGGAGTGCCAGTTCTGTGATGAAAAGTATCTGTTCACGCCGGAGGATGTTGCCCAGCTTCTGAAGCGCATCTGAAAAGAAACATTGACAAAGCACATAAGTTGTAATAAAATAAACAGCAGTAATTCCCGAATAGAAAGAATTTAGGAGGAAACTACTATGTACGAGAAACTGGTTACTTTTGCTGCTAAGCAGCTGGAGTTGGATGTAGATGCCATCACTCCCGACAGCACCTTTGAAAGCCTGGGCATTGATTCTTTGGATATCGTTGAGATGATTATGGATCTGGAGACCGAGCTGAACATCGAGCTGGATCTGGAGAACCAGAAGGTCACTACTTTTGGCGAGCTGGCTCAGTTCATCGAAAAGAAGGTTCGCTAAACCAAATCGAATAGCCTTGTTATTGCTGACCGGCTTATAACAAGGTCGCACTAGTCGGGGAGATAGCGGTGCCCTGTTACCTGCAATCCGCTATAGCAGGGATGAATTCCCGCACCAGGGCCTGCTTGAGTACTGTCTGCGCATCGTAAGCGATGTTGAGGGGATGGTCTTACGCAACGGGATCCCGTGAACCATGTCAGGTGGGGAACCAAGCAGCATTAAGCGGATCTTCCCGTGTGCCGTGAGGTTGCCGTTCCTGAGTTGGCTGCCTTGCTTCCGAGTATTCAGCAGGTTCAAATGTGGGTGTGCGATCTTGTTATGAGCCGGTCCTATTTTTGCAGAAAGGTGGAGTAAATATGTCGGCTTATCAGGCATTATACAGAAAATACCGTCCGCAGACTTTTGACGATGTAACCGGTCAGTTAGCGGTGACCCAGACCCTGAAGACCCAGCTGGTCTCCGGGAAGATGAGCCACGCCTATTTATTCACCGGTTCCCGTGGTACGGGCAAGACCAGCTGCGCCAAGATCCTGGCAAAAGCGGTCAACTGCCTGAATCCCCACGATGGTAACCCCTGCAATTGCTGTGACGCCTGCAGGACCATTGATTCCGGCGCCTGTATGGATGTGCTGGAGATCGATGCAGCCTCCAACAATGGCGTTGACAATGTCCGTGATTTGCGTGACGATGCTATTTATACGCCCTCTCAGGTAAAAATGCGTGTGTACATCATCGACGAAGTGCATATGCTGTCCGTTGCTGCGTTCAATGCGCTGCTGAAGATCATTGAAGAGCCGCCGGAACACCTGCTGTTTATCCTGGCAACTACAGAGCTGCATAAGGTTCCTGCCACGATCCTGTCCCGGTGCCAGCGGTTTGCCTTCCGCCGGATCTCTCAGGAGGATATCGCTGCCCGGCTGCAGTATGTTGCCTATCAGGAGAAGATCGATTTGGATGATTCTGCAGCAAGAGTGCTGGCACGAATGGCAGATGGCGGTCTGCGTGACGGCCTGAGCTTGCTGGATCAGTGCGCTTCGGCTACCGCAGGCGAGTTAAATGCCCAGCAGGTCTATGCCTGCCTTGGCATCGCCGGCGAGCAGAACTGCGCCCAGCTGATGGGCTATATTGCGAAGAAGGATACAACCAAGGCTTTGGAGCTGTTTAACCGGCTGTACGCCGAGGGCAAGGACCTGGGTGCGCTGCTGGATGAGATGGCTTGCCTGAGCCGGGATCTGCTGATCCTGAAAACAGCGCCCAATGCCGGCCTGACCCTGCTGTCCGGTGTTGCCGATGATAAAGAGGCAATCCAGCTGAAGGATGCGTTTTCTGCCGGTGAGCTGATCCGGATTATGGAGAAGCTGGAGGGTACACTGTCTGTGTTTACCCGCAGTGCCAGCCGCAGAATGGATGCGGAGCTGTGCATTATCAGCCTGTGCCAGCCGGAATTGCAGCTGGATGAGGTTTCCCTGAATGCACGGTTGACCCGGCTGGAAGAGCAGGTAAAAAGCGGCAGCTTTACCGTAGCTGCGCAGCCTGCAGAGTCGGAAGAAACCCCCAAAGCCGTAGAAGAAGAGCCTGCACCCCAGCAGGAAGAAGAAGCACCCGAAGAAGCGCCCCAGCCGGCAAAAGCGCCTGCGGATGATGCGCCGGTAGGTTTTTGGACCGATCTTGTCAGCGCTGTGCGGCAGGAGCTGCGTCCGCCTGAATCCGGATTCTTCATCGTATCGCCCAATGCTCCGGTGCAGGGTGCGCTGACGGGGGATGTGGTAGTGCTTAGATGCAATACGCACTTTACCCTTGAAATGGTCAACAAGCCGGATATTCTGAATTTGGTGGGCCGCAAGGCTGCTGCGATCCTGGGCAGGCCTGTCCGGGTGGAAGCAGTGGATCAGAGCGCAAAGCCTGCCCATAGCCCCGGTTTTCAGCAGCTGATCAACTTTGGAAAAGAACATAGTGATATTGTAACTGTCAAAAAATAAGGAGCGAAATTATGGCGAAGAACAATTTCCGGGGTATGCCCGGTGGAATGAATCAGGCTGCGATGATGCGCCAAGCGCAGAAGATGCAGCAGGAGCTTCTGCGGATGCAGGAGGAGCAGGAGAATAAGGTCTATACTGCGACCGCCGGCGGTGGTATGGTTACCGCTTCCGTTAACGGCAAGCACGAGGTTATTGACCTGAAGATCAATCCCGAAGCTGTGGATCCTGATGATGTGGATATGCTGCAGGATATGGTCATCGCTGCCGTTAATGAGGCTATGCGTGCTGCCGATGCCGATGCTGCCAGTAATATGTCCCGGCTGACCGGCGGTATGAACCTGGGCGGTCTGTTCTAAGGAGGCACTATGCAGTATTTTCCTGCAGCGCTGCAGGAGCTGTCGGATCAGTTTGCCCGCCTGCCCGGTATTGGCGGAAAGACAGCGCAGCGGCTTGCGTTTTATGTTCTCAGCCTTCCTATGGAGGAGGCGCAAAGCTTTGCGGATGCCATTGTGGCTGCGAAGAAAACGGTGCATACCTGCCCTGTGTGCCAGAATCTGACGGATCGTGAGGTTTGCCCCATCTGCAATGACGATACCCGGGATCAGGGCATTATCTGCGTGGTAGCAGAGCCGAAAGATGTGATCGCTATGGAGCGCAGCCGGGAATTTAACGGCGTGTACCACGTGCTGCACGGCGTGATCTCTCCTCTAAACCACGTGACGCAGGAGGATATCCGCATCAAGGAGCTGCTGCGCCGTGTGGGCAGCGGTACGGTCCGGGAGGTCATTATGGCCACCAATCCGGATACGGAGGGTGAAGCCACCGCAATGTACATCTCCCGTCTGCTGCGGCCGATGGAGGTCAAGGTGACCCGGCTTGCTTACGGCGTGCCTGTGGGCAGCCAGCTGGAATATGCGGACGAGGTAACGCTTTCCCGTGCGCTGGAAGGCAGACAGGAAATCTAAAAAAATACCACCCGAGGTTGTTTCCTCGGGTGGTTTCTTGTTATGTATCAGTCCAGGAAGATGGGGTTGGTCCAGGCATAGTTGCCGTTTTCGTCCATAATGGACATACGGACATAGCCATAATCCTGATTGTGGGACTCAATGTCGAATGCGGCGTAGGTCAGCAGCTTGCCGTCAGGATCGTGCCAGACCTTGGTCGGATGGCAATCGGAGTGGACCCGCAGCTTCTTGACGGGGGAACACTCAATAACGCAATGGCCGTCTTTGACGTAGAAATCATAGATTTCCGGGCCGCAGGAGGAGTAGAATGCGCCGTTCTTCAGGGCGTTCAGGATGGAGTTGACATTATTCTCTGCGTTGACCATAACCCAGCCCTTGCAATGGGCGTGGGCAGCGTGACCGTCATCAACAGCGACACCGAACAGGCGAATGCCACGGCCCAGCAGATCGTCCCAGTAGAGGGCATCCATATCCATATTGTTGTCCTGCACACAGCCGGTGTTCCAGATCTCCATTGCGAAGTTGCCCTTCATCTTGTCGAAATATCTGGGAGGTGTGCAGCTCCATTCGGGATGGCAGTAGATGGTCAGGTTGTTCTTGGCGTGGATATCGTCCAGGAAGGGCTGATAGCTCTCCTGATCGGGAACATGGGCGGATTCAAAGACCTGATCGTGCTCAAAGCCGTTGCCATCCTCCTTGGTGGGACCCAGGCAAACGGTGTGGAAGCAGCGGAAGCCGTGGTCAGCGTGCAGACCGTTATTGTCGAATTCCATACCGGGAATGATGGTCAGACCCAGCTCAGGCGCAAAGTTTTTCATATTGTAGATGCGATGATCGGTGATGGCAAGGAAATCATAGCCGTTTTCCTTGTGCATCTTCATAACATCCTCAGGGGTGACACGGCCGTCGGAACGGGTGGTGTGGCAATGAAGTCCGCCCTTGAGCATCTTGTTTTTGCCAATAAAAGCAGCCTGTTGAATCATAGCATAAATCCTCCTTTTTGTTCGCTGAAAGCTACCTACATCATAAATCTTAATTATGAAAAAATCAAGTACGGATGTAAATTTTTGCAAAATCTGCAGGGATGGGTAGGCTTGACTTTTGGTAAGCCAAATGGTATTATTTACGCAAATGGAGAGTTGTCCGAGCGGTTTAAGGAGCTAGTCTTGAAAACTAGTGATTCCGAAAGGAACCTAGGGTTCGAATCCCTAACTCCCCGCCAATAAAAACGCCGCCCTCGGGGCGGTGTTTTTTGTAAGGAAAGAGATGTGGAACTCGATAATGAGCTGCCGTTCCTGCAAGAAAGACAAATGTTTCCAATTGGAAGATTATTTCAATTGACTATTGCGCCTGTTTGTGCTACAATAGCCATATCCAAAACTTGGATAAGATCAGGAAAGGAGCAGGTATAGAATTCTATACCGGTGAACAACTATGACTGGTACATTTAAGAAGGTTATTACCACTATTCTTGCCATCGTAATGGTGATGGCGCTGCTGCTGAGCTGTGTTGCCTGCAAGCCCTCTGAGCAGGGCGGCAATAACAATGCCGGCAACAATGAAAACAACGATGGTATTCAGTACGAAAAGCTGTCTGATGAGGAATATCTGCAAGCTATGGCGCAGAAGGAACTGGATGGCGTTGCAAACCTTTTGGCCACCGGCGTTGGCGCTTATGCCAATATGGCCGGCGCTTCCATTGGAAATTACGGTGCAACCGCAGAATTAAAGCTGATGCTGGGTGACCTGATCATTGATATGATCGAGAATACCATGCTGCAGTCTACTGATATGACGATGGATTTCTCCTTCCTGTCCAACATTGGTTTGGGCATGGAGATTGACTCCACCGCGGATATGAAGCAGTTGTCTGTAGCCTTGGGCCTTTCCGATACCGAGATCGTAAAGCTGCTTCTGCTGATGAATGACGAATCTGTTTGGCTTGGCGCTCCCGATTTGTCGCAGGAATTCCTGAAGGTTAACTTTGCGGATTTGGGCGTTGCTGTCAATACCGCAACTCCTGCCTGGATGGAAGGTATGATGACTGCCATTCCCAGTGAGGAAAAGCTGGCGGAGATTCTGCAGCGTTATGTGGCGCTGGCACTGAATGAAATTGACAAGGTCGAGCGTTCTGCCGAGACCCTGACGCTGGATGGCCTGTCTCAGGATGTTACCAAGCTGTCTGCCAAGATCTATGAGGAAGATGCTCTGGATGCCGTTAAGGCAATTCTGACCGCCGCAAAGACCGATGCTGATATCAAGAAGATCGTTGAGGACTTTGGCAAATTCTATAACGATATGATGGAAGAAGCATACGCCGATCCCAACATTGATATGGTTTGGGAAGATGTGGATGCTTATGCCGAATTCACCAAGGCAATCGATGAGGCTCTGCAGGACCTGCCCACTGAGCCTGAAGATACTGAGAATCCCATTGCACTGAATCTGTATGTGGATGCAAAGTACAATGTGGTTGGCTTTGACCTGACTCTTCCCGAGGAAGAGACTCCCATTATGACCACCCGCACGGTTACCGATGGCGATGCCTTCAAGACCAGCATTGAGGTCGCCGGCGGCCAGCTGAAGATCACTGGCAGTGGTACCACCAAGGACGGCATTGTCACCGGTACCTACGCGATCACCGCAGAGGATATGCCCTTTGTGAACGTGGAGCTGAAGGACTTTGATGCTACCGATAAGGATGCCCTCAGCGGTACCATTACCCTGAAGCCTACCGAAGATGCTATCACCGCAATCTTTGGCGGTCCCAGCCCGCTGCCCATTAAGGACATCGCCCTGGAGATTAAGCTGGATACCACCAAGGATAAGGCTAACTACGAGATCAAGCTCATTGGCGATGGCTCTATGGTCCTGGGCCTGGCGCTGAAGGCTGCCACCAAGGCACCTGCCGCACTGCAGGCTCCCACCAATACTGTGGATCCCACCGATAACGAAGCTTTGGCAGTTTGGGTCTCCGGCATCAACTTCGACGGCGTGCTGGATAACCTGACTGAGGCTGGCGTACCTGAAATCCTGGTGACCGCCTTGGAGGGCATGCTCGGCGCAGCATAAATTTTAGATTTTATTGACATTTGGCGCTGGTTACAGCGCCAAATGCTTTATAATGGGGTAATTTTATGCAAGTAGAAATCAAGAACATATCCAAGAGATTCAAGAGAAAAGCTGTGCTGAAGGATATCACTTTGTCCGTTGGCGAAGGCAAGTGTGTCGGTATTTTGGGTGCGAACGGTTGCGGTAAATCCACGTTGCTGTCCATCCTTGCCGGTGTGCAGCCCAGCGATGGCGGCAGCTTTCTTTGTGACGGTGTTGACCTGCTGAAAAATGCAAAGCATCGCGCAAAGCTGGTTGGCTATGTGCCACAGGGCACACCGCTGATTGAGGAATTGACGGCTTGGGATAATCTGCTGCTTTGGTATGACCGGGCTTCACTGAAAGCGGAGCTGGAGAGTGGCGTTTTGCAGCTTCTTGGCGTTGGTGACTTTTTGAAGGTCAGCGTATCGAAAATGTCCGGCGGTATGAAAAAGCGGCTCAGCATCGGCTGCGCAATGGCGAAAAAGCCGCCGATCCTGCTGCTGGATGAGCCTACCGCTGCGCTGGATCTTGCCTGCAAGCAGCAAATTTCCCGGTATTTGCAGCATTACAAGGCCTCCGGCGGCATTCTGCTGCTGACCACCCACGATGTGATGGAGCTTTCTCTTTGCGACGAGTGGTATATTATCCGTGACGGCGTTTTGTGCCCATTCCGGTTTGATGGGGATGTGGCAAAACTGGCAGAGAGCTTGTGATATGGGAAAGTATTTTTATCTGCAGCTGAAGCGGCTGCTGAGGATCCTGCTGCCGGCGCTTTTGGTGGCTGCGATCCTGTTTGGCTGTCTTGCCCTGGCGTATCAGGCAGTTTCTGCTATGACGGATGATTCGCAGGCGCAGACCAAGATCAAGTTCGGCGTCGTTGGCACGGCCGGCGATACCTTCCTGGAAATGGGCATGCTGGCGCTGAATACCATCGATTCCTCCCGTTTCGCCATTAGTTTTGAAACGATGGGGGAAGCGCAGGCAGAGGAAATGATGCGCCGTGGCGAGCTTGCCGCCTTCGTGGTGATCCCGGAGGGCTTTATGGACAAGGCGATGCACGGCGAGATTATGCCCGTGAAGTATGTCAGTACCGCCGGCTCTGTCGGCATTGTAACGCTTTTGAAGGACGAGATCACCCAAATGGTGGAGGATATCGTTATTGAGACCCAAAAGGGCATCTTCGGCACCGGCGATGCAATGCGTGAAGAAGGCTTAAGCAGCGGCAATGCCGAATATGAGATTACATTCCAATACTTTGACTTTATTTTCGCCCGCTCCAAAATGTACTCTGTGCGCCAGCTTGGCAATGCAGATGGGATCGGGCTGGGGGAATATCTGCTCAGCGGCTTCTGCGTGGTATTGATGATGCTGGTGTGCCTGGTGTTTGCACCTACGATGGTGCGTAGCGACCTGGCTCTGGCACGAGTTCTTTCCGCCGGGCGCAGACCGGTGATTTTGCAGGCGCTTTGCGATTTCGCGGTGTATTTGATCGGCATTCTGTGCGTTGTTGGGGTGCTGATGGGCATTGCGGCATATGCCGGTTGGGTGGAGCTGACGATTGGGCTGATCCTTCGGTGGATTCCCGTTGTCATCGCAATGGGAACTCTGAGCTTCCTGGTTTATGAAGTGACGACGAACCTGATCAGCGGTGTGCTGCTGCAGTTTTTTGCGCTGCTGGCGCTGTGCTTCGTATCCGGTTGCTTCTATCCCGTTACCTTTTTCCCGGATTCCGTTCAGACTTTGGCGGCATACCTGCCAACGGGCATTGCCCGCACCCAACTGGCGGAGAGCTTTGCCGGCATCAGCCATCTGGGTGGCACCTGGATGCTCCTTGGCTACGGCGGCGTTTTCTTTGGGGCAGCTGTGCTGATCCGCAAGGCGAAGGTCGCATTCGTGCGGGGGTGATGATATGAAGCGATTATGCAAATGGTTTTTGCTGCTGAACAAGCGGCTGTATAAGAAGCTTAGCTTTATCCTCATCCTTTTGCTGATCCCGGCCCTGGTGTTCGGCTTCAGCAATGTTGCGAAGGAGGACAGCGGCGTGCTGACCATTGCGCTGGCGCAAGTGGGCGACGATGCAATGGCAACCGGTGTAATTGAAGATCTAATGGAAGAAAGAAGCCTGGTGCGCTTTCTTAACTGCATATCGCCCCAGGAAGCCAAGGATATGGTGGCGCAGGGGGATGCCGATGCCGCCTGGATCTTCCCCGAGGATATGGAGAGTCGGGTTTATCGTTTCGTAGCAAATCCCTCGCGGTTTAATGCCTTTATCCAGGTGGTGGAGCGAGACAGCACTGTGCCTGTGATCCTGGCTCGGGAGAAGCTCAGCGGCGCTATGTATGCCAATTGCTCCAGGGCGATGTTCCTGTCCTACATCCGTAACAATGTGCCGGAATTGAAGGATAAAACCGATGCCCAGCTGCAGACCCACTACGATGCGATATCTGTTGACGGTGATTTCTTCCGGTTCTCACTGATGGAGTCCCCTGAGGCGTCGCAGGAGGCCCGGGAAGCCAATTATCTGCTGACACCGGTCCGTGGACTGCTGGCAGTTGTTACGGTGCTTAGCGGCCTTGCCACGGCGATGTACTATATCCACGATGACCGGGCAGGCACATTCTCCTGGGTCCCGCAGCGAAAGAAGGGCGCTGTTGAATTCACCTGCCAAATGATCTGCGTGCTGAATGTGTCGGCGGTGACACTGATTGCCCTTTGCTTAAGCGGCTTGGCGGCATCACTGGGCAGGGAAGTGTTGGCGCTTTTGCTGTATGCGATTTGTACAGCGCTGTTCTGTATGACGGTGCGGCGGCTCTGCGGAAAGCTGGCGGTACTGGGAACGGTGCTGCCGCTGCTGATCGTGGTGATGCTGGTGGTTTGTCCGGTGTTCTTTGATCTGGGTATGCTGCGCAGCTTGCAGTATATTTTCCCACCAACCTATTATATCAACGCCCAGTATTCAGACCGGTACTTGCTGCTGATGGCCGTTTATGGACTTGTCCTTTGGCTGATATGTTTTCTAAGCGGCAAACTGCTGCACAGAAAGTAATAAAAAAGCTTAGAGCGTTTGCTCTAAGCTTTTTGTTTGTTGTATTAGTAATACAAAATATCGGAATAGATGGGGTAGGGCCAGTAGGATTTTGCGGTGAGCCGCTCCAGCAGGTCTGCCAGCTTGCGGACCTGCTCCATATCCGGTACGATCACATCGCTGTAATAATTGGCGGATGCTTCCGTTCCGGCAGGGATATCCCGCAGATGCGTTGCCATTTCCTCGGCCTTGATGTACAGGGAATCGCAGCACTTGCTGATGCGATTGGCAAGCTCCAAATCGCTGGCTGCACAAATGCCCAGCTGCTTCTTGCGCAGGACGGATTCAGAAAGATCAGAGGAATATCTCAGGCCGGCAGGCAGGATCTGCTGCAGCACCATATCCACCATAGTCTTGGCCTCGATGCGTGTGATCTTGCAATAGGCTGCCATGTGGATCTCATACCGGGCACGGAACTCTGCCTCGGTGAAGATGCCCCGCTTGGTGACCAGCTCGATGTTTTTCTGAGAAATGTAGGTGGGCAATGCCTTGGCAGCGGAGCGCAGATTGCTCAGGCCCCGGCGTGCGGCTTCCTCCTGCCACTGCTGCGAATAGCCGTTGCCATTGAAGATGATCCGCTGATGCTGTGTCAGCGTATCGCAGATCAGCTTCTGCAGCGTGGCATCAAAATCATCGGCATTTTCCAAAACATCGGCGAACTTGCCCAGTTCTTCTGCCATAATGGTATTGAGCGCAATGTTGGGTCCTGCGATGGACTGGGAAGAACCCAGCATACGGAACTCAAACTTATTGCCGGTGAAGGCGATGGGGGAGGTGCGGTTGCGGTCTGTGGTGTCCTTGGGAATAGAGGGCAGCACATCCACACCGATTCGCACCAGGCTCTTTTCAGGGTCAGTGTAGTTGGTGCCGTTGATAATGGATTCCATCACAGCGGTCAGCTCATCGCCCAGGAAGATGGAGAGAATCGCAGGGGGTGCTTCGTTGGCACCAAGGCGGTGATCATTGCCGGCATAAGCAACAGTAGAGCGCAGGAAATCCTGATACTCGTCAATGCCCTTGATGAAGGCTGCCAGGAACACCAAAAACTGTGCATTCTGACGGGGGGTATCGCCGGCTTTGAACAGATTTTTGCCGGAATCGGTACACAGCGACCAGTTGTTATGCTTGCCGGAGCCGCTGATGCCGGCAAAGGGTTTTTCGTGAAGCAGGCACACCAGATCGTGCTTGGCGGCACACTTCTTCATAATCATCATTGTCAGCTGATTCGCATCGCAGGCGTTGCTTGCGTCGGTGAAGATGGGAGCAAGCTCGTGCTGGCAGGGTGCGCCCTCATTATGCTTGGTCTTGGCAAGGATGCCGAGGCGCCACAGCTGCTCATCCAGGTCCTTCATAAAGTTGGAGACCCGGGTGCGGATGGTGCCAAAATAATGATCGTCCAGCTCCTGACCCTTAGGCGGCTGCGCGCCGAAAAGGGTACGGCCGGTCAGCCGCAGATCCTCACGCTGGGCATAAATGCTCTTGGGGATCAGGAAATATTCCTGCTCCGCACCAACGCTGACCTGGACACGCTGGGTCTTGTCATCACCAAAGAGGCGGAGAATACGCACAGCTTCCCGGGAAACCTCATCCAAAGAACGCAGCAGGGGAGTCATTTTATCCAGCGCTTCTCCGGTATAGGAGAAGAAACAGGTGGGGATGTACAGGCTGCCGTCTTTTACAAATGCAAAGGCGGTAGGATCCCAGGCGGTGTAGCCACGGGCTTCGAAGGTAGCACGCAGACCGCCGGAGGGAAAGCTGGAGGCATCGGGCTCGCCCCGAACCAGCTCTTTGCCGGAAAACTCCATAATCACCCGACCATCGCCGGTGGGGCAGATGAAGGAATCGTGCTTTTCGGCGGTGATGCCGGTCATAGGCTGGAACCAATGGGTATAGTGGGTCGCACCCTTTTCGATGGCCCATTCCTTCATGGCTTCTGCAATTACATTGGCCACATCCAGGGGCAGGGAACAGCCGGTTTGCAGGCAGTTTTTCCACGCAGCGTAGGTCTGCGCCGGCAGGCGCTGCTGCATGGTCGTATTGTTAAAAACATCCGTGCCGAAGATTTCTGGAATGTTGATCAGATTACCCATATCGCCAAGTCCTTTCAGGTAGAAATAGTTATACTCCTATATTCTATGCGATATTCATAAAAAAAGCAAGGAAAAATGAACAGATTGACTAAAATAATTATGCAATTTCAGGAAGTAAGACTTGCATTTTTTACCTGCAACGCATATAATATCAGCAATATCATTTTCTGTTTTTGAAAGGATTGAGGGAAATGAATTCATACCAGACTATGAACATCGAAAAACTCCGTGAAGCCTATGCCGCAGCCTGCCACGAATTCGACAGCTGGAAAGACCTGGGCCTGAAGCTGAATATGGCCAGAGGAAAGCCGGCCAAGCTGCAGTTGGATTTGGTCAGCGATATCCTGACCGTGCTGACAGATGCAGACGATTGTATGGTCGACGGCATTGATTCCAGAAACTATGGCGAGTTGCAGGGTCTAAAATGCGCCCGTGAATATTGGGCAGATGTGCTGGGCTGCCAGTGGGAGCAGACCTTTGTGGGCGGCGCTTCCAGCCTGACACTGATGTACGATGTGATCTCCAAGGCATTTACCCACGGCCTGCGCACAAGCAAGCAGCCCTGGTGCAAGGAAGAGACCGTCAAGTTCCTTTGCCCCAGCCCCGGTTATGACCGGCATTTTCGCATCACACAATCCTTTGGCGCCGAGCTGATCACCGTGAAGATGACTCCCACCGGCCCGGATATGGATGCTGTTGAGGAGCTGGTGAAGGATCCTGCGGTTAAGGGCATTTGGTGCGTACCTAAGTATTCCAATCCCGATGGCATTGTCTATTCCAATGATACCATTCATCGCCTGGCGAATCTGAAGCCTGCCGCTACGGATTTTGTGATTATGTGGGACAATGCCTACTGTGTTCACGAATTTGAAGGCGAGTTCCAGCCTTTTGAGGATATTATTTCCCTGTGTGCCGAGGCGGGAAATCCCGATATGGTCTATGAATTTGCATCCACCTCCAAGATCACATTCCCCGGTGCGGGCATTTCCGTAATGGCATCTTCCAAGGAGAATATTACATATATGACCAAGCTGATGGGCGTGCAGATGATCTCCTATGACAAGGTCAACCAGCTGCGCCACGTCAAGTACCTGAAGGATAAGGCGGGCACTTTGGAACTGATGAAGCGCCACGGCGCTTTGCTGGCACCGAAGTTCCATATGGTGCTGGATGTGCTGGAGGAGAAGATTGCGCCCCTGGGCTTCGCCAACTGGATCCGTCCCTTGGGCGGCTATTTCGTCAGCCTGAACACAATGCCCGGTACGGCAAAGCGCGCGCTGGCACTGTGCGCAGAGGCTGGCGTGACCATGACCGATGCCGGCGCAACCTATCCCTACGGTATTGACCCCAACGATAGCAATATCCGTATCGCACCGTCTCTGCCTCCCGTGGACGAACTGGAAAAAGCAATGCAGGTTTTCTGCACCTGCCTGAAGATGGCAGCACTGGAAAAGCTGCTGAATGAAAAGACAGGAGGAATCAAGAATGCCGACTCCGAAAGCGCTGTATTATCATAAGCGTGGCGAGATCCTGGTAAAAAACCTGAAAAATCGCCATTTTGACGCCTATTATTGCGAAAGTAAAGAAGAAGCCTTGGCAAAGGCACTGGAGCTGATTCCTGAAGGTGCAACTGTCAGCTGGGGCGGCGCTATGTCTGCCCAGCAGATCGGCCTGATGGACGCGGTCAATAACGGCCCTTACAAAACCATTGACCGGGATACCTGTAAGACCCAGGCGGAAAGAGAGCAGGCGGCCAGGGACGCAATGTTCTGCGATGTGTACCTGACCGGCGCCAACGGCCTGAGCCTGGACGGTCAGATGGTGAACATTGACGGCACCGGCAACCGTGTCGCTGCTACGATCTACGGACCGAAAATGGTACTGGTGATCGCCGGTATGAACAAGGTGATGGACAACCTGGAAAGTGCGATCCAGCGTGCAAGAACTGTGGCTGCGCCGCTGAATCAGCAGCGTTTCCAGCTGAACAATCCCTGCACCGCTACCGGTACCTGCGCCGATTGCAAGAGCGAGACCTGTATCTGCAATCAGATCGTGATCACCCGCCATTGCCGTCCTGTTGGGCGGATCAAGTTTATCCTCGTCGGTGAGGATCTTGGCCTATGAGGAAGATTCGTGAACTGATCGAAAAATACTGGGATATTCTGTCCTATCTGTTTTTCGGAGGACTGACCACGGTAGTCAACTATCTGGTATATCTGCCCTGCTACAATTGGTGGGGGATCTCCGCCGGCGTCAGCAATATGATCGCCTGGGTGTTTGCTGTGGCGTTTGCATTCGTGACCAATAAGCCCTTTGTGTTCAAAAGTCACGATTGGTCAGCCAAGACCCTTTGGCCGGAGCTGACGAAATTCGTTGGCTGTCGCCTTGGCTCCGGTGTGCTGGAGACGGCGATTCTGTGGCTGACGGTGGATATGCTGCACTGGGATGGAAACTGGATGAAGCTGATCACCAGCGTGATAGTGATCGTTGCGAATTACTTTGGCAGCAAATTCCTGGTATTTATCAAAAAATAAAAGCACCGGCTGACTTTTGTCAGCTGTTTTTCTTATTTTCCGTATTTCTCTTTTAGGTACAAAATCGCCTGGCGATAGCCATCAAGACCTTGACCCTTGATGGTTTTCTCGCAGTACATTCCGGGGTAGGAGAGCTGCCGGAAAGGCTCTCTTGCGCTTACATCGGAAATGTGTACCTCAACAGATGGAATGGCTACAGATTTCAGAGCATCCAAAATGGCAACGGAGGTATGGGTGTAGGCGGCGGGATTGATAACGATGCCTTCAACCTTGCCGTAGCATTCCTGAATCTTATCCACAATAGCGCCTTCGTGATTGGATTGGAATTGTGTGATTTCCAAGCCTTCTTCCCGGGCGGTTGCATCAATCAGCGCCAGCAGGTCAGCGAAGGTCTGCTTACCGTAGATATCCGGCTCCCGGAAGCCCAGCATATTGATATTGGGACCGTTGATTACAAGAATCTTCATACCTTTCCCTCCAAAATTTCCAGGATTTCCGCAGCTGTTGTATCGGGATCACCGTTATTGCGGATTGCGTAGTCGGCAAAATGTTCGTACATCGGCTTGCGGATGGCATACATTTGCGCCAGGTCGGTAGTTTGTGACAGCGGCCGACCATCTACCGGCAATTGTGCAATATCCCGTTGCAGCCAAAGGATCGTTCCGTTTTGGTGCAGCAGGGGATAGTTGCGTATTTGCGTTACACAACCGCCGCCGGTAGCAATGACAAGTCCCGATTTCCTGCCCAGTTCTGCAAGAACTTCCGTTTCCAGTGTACGGAAACCGGCTTCGCCGCTCTGTGTAAAAATTTCCGGAATGGGTTTTCCGGCCTTTTCAATGATGCACGTATCTGCATCCACAAAGGTTTTGCTGCTTTTTTGCGCAAGCAGCTTGCCAACGGTGGTCTTACCGCAACCGGGCATACCGATGAGGATGATATTTTCCATTTGGTTTTTCAACTTGTGATGGATTGCGGGTATCACATCGTCGGAAATAGCCCCACCCAAAAACCACTCAGCACTTTCCTTCGCCTGCGCCACCAGCATCTCAAGACCGTTGCAGGCCACAAGACCCCGGCTTTCGGCATCCAGCAGAAGCTGTGTCCGGGCAGGGTTGTAGATCAGATCCAGCACACCCTTCAGCGCCGGGAAAAGCGACAAATCGACGGGGGAAATGCCAACATTCGGATACATTCCCACCGGCGTTGCATTGACGATGACAGCTGCATCGCTGTGCAGATGCAGATTGCTGTAATTATTTTCACCATTACGGGAAATGACCACCAAATCTGCGCCCTGTGCCTTAAGAACGGCAACTGCCGTATTGGATGCGCCGCCACTACCCAGCACCAGCACTTTCCTGCCGGCAACATTGAGGCCGGAAGAGCGCAGCATCGTCTCAAAACCGAAATAGTCGGTGTTGTGGCCAATGAGCGTACCGTCGGCTTTGCGAACAATGGTATTCACCGCACCCAATTCCCGCGCGCGGGGTGACAACGCCGCACAATAGGGGATAACCGCCTTTTTATAGGGAATGGTAACATTTAATCCGGTAAAGTCGCCGTTTTTGAGAAAATCCTCCAGCGCATCGGGCTGCTTTTCAAACAGTGTATAGCTGTAATCGCCTAAATAACTGTGGATTTGAGGGGAGTAGCTGTGTCCCAGCTTACTGCCGAGCAGACCGCATTTCATTACACGACCTCGCTGTAGCTGCCCAGATACTTGAATTCCTCACAAAGATCATCCAGTTCGCACATCAGCTGCACGAACTCCTCGGAATAAATGGAAGTATCCAGATCGAAATAGAACATAAATTCAAAATCTCTGTCCGGCAGGGGACGGGATTCCAGCTTGGTAACATTGATGCCCAGGGCGTAAAGCCGTGCCATTACACGGTACAGTGCGCCCGGACGGTGATGCAGTACCATCATAATGCTGGTCTTGTCAGAGCCGGGATAGATTTCCATATGTTTGCTTATGCAGATGAAACGGGTGTAGTTATTGCCCTTATCCTGAATGGAGGAAGCCAGCGCTTTCAGGCCGTACAGTTCACCGCAGCTGCGGCTGGAGATTGCGGCAATATCCGTGCGGCCGGAGGCTGCCACCATATTTGCGGCAACAGCCGTATTTTCCACGGGAATGATCTTGATTCCGGTGAGCTTGTGCAGGAATTCGCCGCACTGATTGATGGCCTGCTCGTGGGAGTAGATCTCCCGGATGCCTTCCAGCTTTGCGCCGGGCAAAGCCAGCAGATTGTGATCGATCTTCAGGCGGAAGCTGCGGACAATCGAGAAATTGTGGCGCACCATCAGGTCGTAGACCTTCTTTACAGAGCCTGCGGTAGAGTTCTCGATGGGCAGGATGCCGTACTGACAAAGACCCTGATCGATAGCGTTGAATACACCCTCAAAATTCTTGAAATACATAATGAAGGGGCTTTTGAAGATCTTCTCGCAGGCAATCTGGGAGTATGCGCCCTCCACACCCTGGCAGGCAACCATCGGCGACTGCGGGAACAGCTTGGGGGTGTTGTTGATGGCCGTTGTGATCTCGTCATAAAGGGCAGAGACGGCATCGGTGCGCTTGCTTTGGTAGCTGCGGCTCAGCTCGAAGAGCATTGAGTACAATACCCGCGTGTAATTGGCCATTTCAGGGCCTGCCTTTTGTGCCACATCCGCCAGCTTTTCCCGCTCACGGGCAGGGACAAAAATGGGCATATTCTCTACCTTCTTATAGTCCGCGATTTGGGCAGCAACGCTCATCCGCTGCACGAAAAGCTGCACCAGCTGATCGTCAATGGTATCAATTTCTTTGCGCAAATCTTGAATGTCCACAGTTATTTCCTCCTAGGGGTTTGGGTGTTGCCCAGGATCAAATCGTAAATAGCGATGGCTGCCGCCGCCTCAATCACAGGCACAGCTCTGGGCACAATGCAGGGATCATGGCGGCCCTTAACTTCAATGGTGGTGACTTCACCGGTCTGCAAATTCACTGTTTGCTGGGGCGTTGCAATGGAGGGGGTGGGCTTAATAACGGTGCAGAACAAAACAGGCATACCGTTTGTAATGCCGCCCAGGATGCCGCCATTATTGTTACCATAGGTACGAACCTGACCGTTCTCAACAAGGTATTCATCCTTGAATTCACAGCCGCTGACGATGAAAGCTTTAATGGCTTCTCCAAACCACAGACCCTTCACAGCCGGAATGCCATAAATGATTTGCGCAAGTTTGCTTTCTACACCGCCAAACATAGGCTCACCGATACCGGCAGGCAGACCGGTGATAGCGCATTGGATTAAACCGCCGAGGCTATCGCCTTCTTTGTAGGCTTCTTTTATCTTGTAACGCATCTTCTTGCCACTTTTCTTGTTCAAAACCGGGAATTCCGGATCTATCTCGTGGATCTGAGGAGCATAAAGATCAAATTTATCATCACCTATGTCACCAATGCCAAAAATATGCGCACCAATGCGAATACCCATCTCTTCCAGCCATTGCTTGCACAGACCGCCGGCAATGCACAGCGGTGCAGTCAATCGACCGGAGAAGTGTCCGCCGCCGGCAGCATCCTGAAAACCGCCGTATTTGATTTGAGCCGTATAATCGGCGTGACCGGGACGGGGACAATTTTTCAAATTATCATAGTCGCCGGAACGGGTGTTTTTGTTGTAAATCACGGCAGCGATGGGTGCGCCACAGGTATAGCCATCCAAAAGACCGCCCAAAAACTCGGGTCTGTCCTCCTCTTTTCGGGGAGTGGACCAATCATTCTGACCCGGTGCGCGACGATTCAGGAAAGCTTGCAGCTTTTCCAGATCCACCGGCAGGCCGGCGGGAATGCCGTCCAGAGTCATACCAATGGCAGGGCCGTGGGACTGACCAAAAATGGATAATTTTAAGTTTTCACCGTAGGTACTGCTCATAATTCTCCTCCTAACCGGCGGTATTCATCCCAAAACTGGGGATAGGATTTGTTAACGGCTTCTGCGCCTAGAATGGTGACCGGCGCTGTGCAGACGGTGGCTGCGATGGCGGCGGCCATTGCGATGCGGTGATCGTTGCAGGAATTTACGGTGCCGCCGTAAAGGCCTGTTCCCTGGACAGTCAGCGTATCTGCATCGGCACTTGCTTTCCCACCCAAGGCGGTAAGCATACCGATGACGGAAGCCACCCGGTCGGATTCTTTTAACCGCAGCCGGCGGACATCCGTAAAGACAGCACCCTGCTTTGCGGCAGCAACTACGGCAAGAATAGGAACAAGGTCGGGAATATCTGCTGCGCTGACGGTAGCAGCGCCGGCGCTGAGAGTTTCCAAAATGCCGGTGACGACTCTGTCACCTTGTACAGAATCCTCCCTAAGACCAAGTACGTTTACATCACTTCCAAGCGCCTTTGCAGCCAGGAAGAAGGCACCGTTGCTCCAATCACCCTCCACAGTGATTGTGCCGGGAGATTTGAAGTACGGAGCGCCGAATAGCGCCAGGGCTTTTCGGGTCATTTCGATATAAGGCCGGGATTCCACCTTGCCGGTGATTGCATTCTCCGTTACACCCTCGATCAGCGCTTGGGCAAACAGCAGACCTGTAATAAACTGGCTGGAAATACTGCCGTCAATGGTGTATCTGCCTGGCTTCAGTTTCCCGGTGCAATGGATGGTATTGGCTGTCGGACGCGTCAGCGTGCAGCCCATAGTCTCCATTTTCTCCCAAAGGGGACTTAAGGGGCGCTGGGGCAAGCGACCTGCCATTTGAAAGGTAGCATCTAAGCCCAAAGCACCCACAATGGGCAGCATAAACCGAAGCGTAGAGCCGCTCTCGCAGCAATTAAGCACTGCACTTTCAGGAAGCTCCTTGATGGGCTCTATCAGATAGCCGTCAGCGGTGTGTTCAATTTTTGCACCCAAAGCCCGCAGACAGTCAGCGGTGGCTTCAATGTCCCGATTGGTCTGGGGGCAAAGCAGCTGGGTTTGCCGGTCAGCAAATGCGGCGCAGATCAGCAGCCGATGCGCCTGGGATTTGGATGGGATCGCTGCGACTTTGCCCTGCAATTTGCCGGGCGCAATGGTAATGTCCATATCAAAGACCTGCTTCAATAAATTCTTTCAATTCGTCTATTTTCGTCGGACGCAGGCTGCACTTGCCGATTCCTTCGGGAACGACCAAAGTAATGCTGTCACCCAAACGCTTTTTGTCAGAGAGAATGAGCGCTCCTAGCGCCTGCGCCGAATAGGCCGTAGCACTGGGAAGCTGGAATTTTGCGAGGATGGTTTGAACTTTTCTTAGCGTTTCCATTTCGCAAATGCCCTGTTTTACGGCAGCACCGGTGATGACTGCCATACCGATAGCAACGGCCTGGCCGTGGGACACGGCAAAATCGCTCAGGGCTTCTACCGCGTGGCCGACGGTGTGGCCAAAATTCAGCTTTTGCCGCTCACCGGTGTCAAATTCATCCTGGGCGACCACATCCCGCTTCAGCTCTACGCAGCGGGCAATAATGGTTTCGCGGTCAAAAGCCAAGCCGTCACGCAGCAACGTGGAGAAAAGAGCATCGTCGAACAAAACACCGTACTTGATAACCTCCGCACAGCCGGCCCGGAAGATTTCTTCGGGAAGGGTGGTCAGCAGGTCGGTATCGCACAACACCAGCCGGGGCTGGCAGAATGCGCCCACCAGGTTTTTGCCGGCGGTCAAATCAATGGCTGTCTTGCCGCCAACGGAAGAGTCAACCGCTGCCAGCAGGGTAGTGGGGACTTGAATATAGGGGATGCCACGCAAGAATGTGGCGGCAACGAAGCCGGAGAGATCCCCCACAACACCGCCACCCAGCGCAATGATGCAATCGGAACGGGTGATGTGGCAATCAGCAAGGTAATTCAAAATTTTAAGATATGTAGCGCCGTTTTTGCTCTCTTCGCCGGCGGGAAAAACAATATGCACGACCCGGAAGCCGGCACTTTCCAGCGAAGCAACTGCGGCGTCACCATAAAGGGGCCATACATTGCTGTCGCTGATAATGGCGGCGGTGCCGATTTTGCGCACTTTGGCAACCTCTGCGCCTAGAGAGCGCAGCAGGCCGCTGCCAATCTTGACATCGTATTCACTTGAAGCGGTAACGTGGATGGTCTTCATCCGTCTACCTCCTCCTTGCGCAGTTTTCCTTCGTTTAACAGGTCGGTCAGCGCCTGCAGATCCTGCGATTGCAGCGCATCCCGATAAGCCTTCAGGCTTTCAATATACGTATCCAGCTCAAAGAGCATATTCTCCCGATTTGCCATACAAAGCTCCGCCCACATCAAAGGGTTCAGCCAGGCAACCCGGGTCAGATCACGGTAGCTGCCGGCAGAGAAGCCCTTATGCTTGGGGGCAGTGGGGGATTTGATGTAAGCGTTGCTCAAAATATGGGGCATTTGGGAAGTAAAGGCGATAAGCCGATCATGTTCCTGAGCGGTGCAGACGGAGAAGGAGCCAAAATGACAGGGCGCAAGGGCCGTCTTTGCCCGATCCAGCAGCTGCATATTGTCAAATTCTTTGGGTACAAGCACCATCGGCGCACCATCAAACAGATCTGCCCGGCTATATTTGAAGCCGGAGAACTGGGAGCCTGCCATCGGGTGGCCGCCCACAAAGGTGAAGCCGTATTTTTCAGCAATGGGGAAGCAGCGACGGCAGATCTCTTCTTTAATGCCGCAGCAATCCATCACCAAAGCACCTTGGGAAACAAAGGCGCCGTTTTCCTCCAGCCAGGAGGCTGAGCCCTCTGGATAAATCGCCAGCAGGATCAGGTCGCACTGCGGGATCGTGACCGCATCCAGCTTGCCGTGGACAGCACCGGCCAGCATAGAAAAGGCGTGCATACTCGCATCCTTTTCCGCGGCATAGACCGTATGCCCTTCCAATGCGAAAGCCCGTGCAAAGCTGCCGCCGATCAAACCTAAACCTAAAATACCAACTGTCATTTGATTGCCTCTCGGATGGATGTGACTTTCTTTGTCAATTCTGCAAATTGTGCAGGAGTCAGGGATTGGGCGCCATCACACAGTGCGCAGGCAGGATTGTTGTGAACCTCCACCATAATGCCATCGGCACCGGATGCAACCGCAGCAGCAGCCATAGGCGGTACCAGCCTGGACTTACCGGTAGCGTGGCTGGGATCGACAACAACAGGTAGGTGGGTCAGCTCGTGCAGCACCGGCACAGCGGACAGATCCAAAGTGTTTCTTGTATAGGTCTCAAAGGAACGGATGCCACGCTCGCAGAGGATTACATTCTCGTTGCCTTCGCTCATAATGTATTCTGCGCTCATTAGCAGCTCCTGCAGCGTATTGGCAAGGCCGCGCTTCAGCAAGATGGGCTTGTTGGTCTTGCCCAGCTCCTGCAAAAGGTCAAAATTCTGCATATTTCTTGCGCCGACCTGAATAATGTCCACATCGGCAAACAGATCCAGCGCACGGATATTCATAATCTCCGTAATAATGGGCAGACCCGTTGCTTCCTTGGCCTTCAGCAGCAGGCGGATGCCCTCGCCCTTCATGCCCTGGAAGGCGTAAGGAGAGGTACGGGGCTTGAATGCGCCGCCACGCAGAACATCGGCACCGGCTGCCTTGACCGCCATAGCCACCTCGATAATCTGCTCTTCAGACTCAACGCTGCACGGACCGGCGATCATTGCAAAATGGCCGCCGCCGAATTTTGCGTTGCCGACCTGGATCACGGTATCAGCAGGGTGGAACTTGCGGTTTGCCTGCTTGAAGGGCTCGGAAACACGCTTGACAGTGTCCACAATCTCCAAACTGCCTAAAAGATCCATATCCACCCGGCTGGTGTCACCAATCAAACCCAAAATGGTGATGTCCTGACCTACGGAAATATGAACATCCAAATTCATACTGCGCAGCCAGGCAACCAAATGCTCTGTCTGCTGCTGTGTTGTGCCGTGTTTCAATACTGCGATCATAATACCAACTCCTAAAAAATGAAATGCCGCACAGAAGCGATTCTGTGCGGCCGTTGAAGATACTTACAAAGTTTCCGGAAAACCAATGCAGCACAAATCGCTATTACTTTCTGATGGTAAAGTAATAGTAGCGAAAGAAAAACTGTGCAGCAAAGCTGTGCGCAACCATTGTTATGCCTCCAAACCGGTAGCTTTGATTGCATTATACCACGCTAAAATATGGATTGCAAGTATATTTATGACATAAAGATGCAAAATTTGCCTATGCAAGAAGCATACAAACGATCAAACTGGTAACCAGCACGCAGTACCGGGAATCCCGGCGGATATCCGCAGGTTTTCTAATGTATTGCTGGTGGTGACTTTGAATGACATCCATCACCGTACCGGTGGCGGAAAGCTGGGGAAGATTGGGATTCTCCAGGTAGGATAAGAAATATTTTTGCAATTGGTTTTCGTATTCCCGATGTGCTTGCAGCTGGGAAGGGAAGTGGTCGTTGTGCGCGGAGGTAAAGGCATCTACTGTGTAGTGGACCAGCTTGCCCATGGCGTAATAATCCAAAAGTCGCAGCTTGCTGCGGCTTTCCAGGCGACGGGACAGCCGTGCCATATACCGGCTGGCATTTTCATAGTTGTGGCCCCGCAGCCATTTGTGGCGCACAGAGCCCTTGAAATAGGTAGTTGGGTTCATATCCGGCTGGGTGCAGCCCAGCTTGAATGCAAAAATGTGCCGTTTGGGTGTGATTTGCAGATAGTTTTGACTCAGGAAATGCCCCAAGGATTTATGGCATTGGCGTTTGATGGAATTGCACCGCCTTTCTGATGGAATCTCTTTCGCAAAGGATTATACCATACAGATGGCGGAAAATCAGCCGGAAAATGCTGTAAAAAATGCCGCCCGCAAGCTGCAGGCGGCATTTTTTTATTCGGTGACGGTGAATTTTTGGGTGGTTACAAGCGCGCTGTTGAAGTAGATATCAACAGTGTATTCGCCGGCTTTCTGCGGCATCGCCGGCATATCCAGCTCAGAATAGCGCTCATTCCACATTGCCACCCAGATCCGTGTTCTGCCGTTGGTTGCGCTGATGACCTTGCCATCAGCATCCCGGACAACGAACATCGTATCGATATTATCCTGATCATCGTGGTAATTGGTGTCCAGCTTCAGGACGAAGGATGCTTTTTCACCCACCTTGAAGGTATTGGTGAAATCGCTTTCGTACAGATTGTACCAGCGCCAGCCGGCATCGTCCGGTGTCCAGCACATACGGAATGTGAAGTTCTCCCAGGTCACGCCGTAGCGGTCAAACCTGCCCTGATCCTCCACATCAAACTTACCTTCGCCGCCAAATACGGTGGTATCGCCATCGGTCTGGATGGAGATCTCATATCTTGCGCCGGGTACCAGGGGAGAGATGGTACAGTCGGTGGAATCGCAATGGACGATCTGCTTTTCGCCGTCATCAATGGTGTACAGCAGCCGCCAGCCACCCTTGGGTGCTTTGCCTTCGTAATCCCAGGTGATGCTCATTTGACCGGCCTTGGAATCGTCCAGCCTGATGTCCTTAATGGAAATGGAGTTTGCAGAAAGGCTGACCCATTCACTGACGCTCATATTGCTTGCCTTGACATCGATGGTATAGCCCTGCTTGGGGTCAAGACCCTCAATGGCGATCTCCGGCTTTTCTACATTGTAGGTAGAACTGAAACCATCGTCATTGTAGCAGCGGACCACCCAACCCTCGACTTTTACGCCCTTGGGTGCTTTCCAGGTGACCTTCAGCTTGCCGTCCTCAAAGCCCTTGATGGTCAGCTTTTGGGGGTAGACCAGCTCGCTGGCGGTGAAGGAAATGGTATCCATACCCACAACGTGCAGATCAATGACAGGGGACAGCCGGAAGGTATAGGTCTTACCCACGGCCAGGCCCGTGATGGTTGCCATATGGCCGTTGCATTCTACGCTCTTTTCGTCCTCACCGGGGGTGCTGTAATACACACGCCAGGCGAAATTGTCCTCGCCCTTAACGCTGAAATTCAGCACAGCAGTGCCGGGCTGATCGCCGGTCACTGCGGTAAAGCTTTCAATATTGGTTTGGGCATCGGTGGTGTGAGTTGCAGTTGTGGTACCGACCAAACGGTGGAAACCGGAAACCTCAACAGAAATCTTGTAGTGGGTGTTGGAATTGATACCGGTGAAACGGGCGGTATTGTCCACAACGCTGGCAGTAAACTTGTTGCCGTAGGTGTCGGTGCAATAAACGGTCAACAGCTCGTTGTCTGCCTGGGTGTCCAGATATACGGTCATCTCACCAAACTCACTGGTGACATTGATGTTTTGAATCAGCTGGACATAATAGTTTTCATAGAATGTATAAGCGCCGATGGCCAAAAGCAGCAGAATCAAAATGGTGGAAAGAATAACAACCGGGGTGCTGCGCTTTTTCCTGGGCGCAACATCATCAACATTGTCCTGAATAAATCCGGTTTTTTCCTCGACGGGAACCGCTGCAGCTTCTTCCGGCTTGGTTTCTTCGGCAGGCGCTTCCGTGGCTTCGGTTTCCTCTTCAACGGCTGCTTCTTCAGCCTCCGTCTCTTCCTCGGTCTCCTCGGGCTCAGGCAGCGTGACCGGCTTCGGCTCGGGTACCACAACGGGGTCGGGGATCTCATGGGCTATCAGCTCGTCGGCTTGCGCCAGCATTGCGGAGGTATCGTCCGTTACAGTAGTATCTTCCAAAGCGGCCAGGTCCTCTTCACCGGGAGCGGTTTCATCAGCCTCGAAGCCTTCAATGACGAATTGATCTTCTTCCGCATCATCTTCGCTTGCTTCATCAGCCGCTTCTTCGGTGGCTTCCTCAGCCTTGCCCTCGTTATCTTCCGATTCCTCAGCAGGGGCTTCCTCGGTGGCTTCTTCGGCTGCTTCCTCAACGGGCGCTTCCTCGGTGACTTCTTCTGCTACATCATCGGTGTCTTCTTCGGAAGCATCTTCTGCCGGTTCCTCAGCGATGGGAGAGGGAATGATGGGAACATCGTTGACGCTGTTGCGCTGCATATATTCGGCCAGCTCCTGACCCATCTGCTCCGGGTCTTGCCAGCGATCCTCGGGATTCCGGGCGCAGGCCTTCAGGATGATCTGCGCCATCTCATAGTCTGCATAAGCAGGAGGCGGCAGCTCATCGCCATCCATAGCCGGCAGCAGACCGTTGTTATATGCCTGATACAGAATCAGGCCTGCGGCGTAGATATCCAGCGTGGTATTCAGCGATGCGTATGCATCCTCAATTTCCGGTGCGGTGTAAGCGCTGCGGTATCTGTCGGGCAGGGAAGTGTACTTCAGCGAATCCAGCTTGATGAAGCCCAGATCGCCGATGCGATATTCCTGATTTCCGGTAAGGAACACATTACCGGGCTTCAGATCCACATACAGATAACCGTTGCGGCGGCATACAGAAAGTGCAGCGCACAGATCCAGACCCAGATTGACAGCAGCCAAATGGGTTATGGGATTGCTCTTAAAGTACCATTCCAGCGTGGGACGGTAGGCACCCAGCAGATATACCTCATAGCCGGTAGCATCCTCCATCTGCACAACCTGCCAGCCCTCATAGCTGCAGAAACCCTCGATATCAGACAGCTTTTTCAGCAATTCAGCTTCTTCTACAGTTGCGTCTGCCAGCTCCTTAAAATAGGCAAGGGCGGCTTCCGCAGAGCTGTATGCGCCGGTCAGCAGCAGGGCATCCAGCTGGACCTGAGATGCGGGATGGGAAACAATTTTCACTATGTACTTTTCATCGGATTCCTTCTTGAGGGCAGGGCAGCAGCAGATGCCGTGATGGCAGCTGATGGGATCGCCCATTAAGTGCTCCGACAGTAACGGCGAGATCAATTTCGGTTCAGGCAAACCTATCGCCTCCTTCGCATTATTATACGCTTATATGATAAATGAAAAGTTAACAAAATGCAACCATATTTCCGCTTTATTTTCGTTTTGGGCTTCGACAAAATAATTTTATGTTAACAAAAAAGAATGACGGATACTTGAAAACGGAAGAAAACCGTGTTATAATACAGAAAAATTGGCGAGCTGATGGCTTGCCGGACTGGAGGTCCATTTTTTATGAATAAAGTGATTTGCGATATTTGCGGCACAGCGTATCCCGATACCGCTCCCAAATGTCCCATTTGCGGATACGCAAAGACCACTACTGAGACCACCGCGGCCGGTACGGAAAGACATACTTCCGAAGGCTATACTGCGGTCAAGGGCGGTCGCTTCTCCAAGCAGAATGTTCGTAAGCGTAACAGCAGCAGAACTTCTGAACGCACCGGCGCTGAGAGATCCCGCCGTGGCGAGAAGGAAGAGGGCGGCAATTCCGGCCTTGTGCTGGTTGTGATCTTCCTGCTGGTCGCCATCGTTGCTGTTGTGATCTACATAGGCATTAAGCTCTTCAGCGCACCGCCTACCGAGTCTCCCGAGCCCACCTACAGCCAAACTACACAGCCTACTACCACGCCGACAGAGCCTACCACCAACAGTGTTGCCTGCGAGAGCATCCAGCTTTCCAATCAGACCATTGAGTTTGTCAACGCTGGTGATACCTGGACCATCGTTGTCCGTCCCACACCCTCCAACACCACCGATGCAATCACCTTTGAGAGCTCTGCTCCCGAGGTTGTTACTGTGGATGAAAATGGCCTTCTGACCGCTGTTGGCGGTGGCGAGGCTACCATTACCGTTACCTGCGGCAGCGTCACCCAGACCTGCCAGATCAAGTGCAGCTTCGAGAATTCTCCCACGGATCCCACCACTGATCCCACTGCACCCACTGGTCCGACTACCGATGCACCCACCGATCCTACCGGTCAGGGTACTACCAATCCGACTACCGCAACCAATCCCACCGTTCCTGCCGGCCCCGTTGATCCCAACTTCACCTTCGAGTTCAACACTAAGTGGAAGGATGAGACCTCCGGTAAGTGGGACACCTCCATCCTGGAGCAGGGTAAGACCTGGAAGGCATACACAACCGGTCTGTCTGTAGATCCCGGTGCTATTACCTGGACTACCGATGATCCGACCATCTGCACCATTCAGAATGGTATTGTTACCGCAGTTGCCCCTGGCAAGACGGAAGTTCACGCCACCTACGGCGGCAAGACCTACACCTGCATTGTTCGCTGCAGATTTGAGGTTACCGGCACCGTTCCCACCACACCTACTGAGCCCGGTAACGATGCAGCTACCGCACCTACCACACCCACCGAGCCCAACACCCAGGAACCTACCGTCCCCGGTGATGTTGAATTTACCTTCGAGTTCAACACGCCGTTTACGGAGGGTGATAAGTGGGATAACACACTTGGGGCGCAGGAAACCTGGAAGGCATACAAGACTAACCTGTCTGTCGATCCCAGCGCCATCACCTGGACCACCGATAACGCAGCCGTATGCACCGTCAAGGACGGCATCGTCACTGCAGAGGGCCCCGGTAAGACCGAGATCCACGCCACCTACGGCGGCAAGACTTATACTTGCATTGTCCGTGTAAAGGGATAAAAATTAAAGCAATACGGCAGCACGGAACGTGCTGCCGTATTTTTATTCGTTCATAGCGCGTTGACCCTTGCGGAACAGCAGGGTAATGCACCACAGACCTGCCAAACCGACCAGCGTATAGATGATTCGGCTTACGATGCCGTCTTGCCCGCCGAACAGCCACGCAACAAGATCAAACTGAAAAATACCCACCAGACCCCAGTTCAAACTGCCGATGATGGAGAGAATCAATGCAATGGTATCCATGTGTTTACCTCCAAATAAAATTTTGACACCCATAGAGTCCCCAATGCAGCCGGTATTTATGCATTTTCAGTTGCAAAATTGAGAAAATTTCGGTATAATGATGAAAACAGATTGAGGAGTGAAGGCTATGACCACTCTAAATGAATACGCTTATGCGAAGATTAACCTGACGCTGGATGTGCTGGGTGTTCGTCCCGACGGCTACCACGACTTGAAAAGCGTGATGCAGACGGTTTTCCTTTGCGACGATATCGCGATCGATATCGGTACGGGAAAGCCCTGGTGTCTGAAATGTGATGCCGATGGCGTTCCGTTGGATGAGCGTAATCTGGCCTGGAAGGCGGCAAAGGTGTTCTTTGAAGCCGCCGGCATTGAGCCTGACGGTGTTGAGATCCGTATGACCAAGCGTATCCCTAGCCAGGCCGGACTTGGCGGTGGCAGCGCCGATGCCGCGGCGGTTTTCCGGGCACTAAACGAGCATTACGGTATGCCGATGACTCTGGAAGCGCTGGCGGATTTGAGCGCCCGGGTGGGCAGTGATGTGCCGTTTTGCGTGCTGGGAGGTACGGTGATGGTTGCGGGCAGAGGCGAATTTGTAAGAAAGCTGCCCAATATTCCAAAGTGCAATATCGTGATCTGCAAGCCGGACTTCCCGGTTTCCACCCCGCAGCTTTACCGGAAAATTGACGAATGTGTCATCACAAAGCGTCCTGATAACGATGCGATGGAAGCCGCCATTATGGCCGGCGATCTTAATGCGATCGCCCAAAATGTCCACAATGTTTTTGATCCTATCGTGGCTGCGGAGCATCCGAAAATTGACCACATTAAGTCCGTATTTGCGCAGTTTGGTGCGCTGGCGCAACAGATGTCCGGCTCCGGCAGTGCTGTTTTTGCCATTATGCCCGATTTTGAAAGCGCTGCCAGCGCATATAATCAGCTGAAGGAAATCTATCCTCAGACATACATCACCAAATCTGTATAATTCAGTCAAATACCGTCCATAATGGAAGTAAATCCTTATGGACGGTGTTTTTTATGAAGTTTCTGCTAAAAATAGCCGGTATTGGTTTGGTGATATATTTGCTTGTCTGGTGCGGCGGTATTCTTGCAGACCGGGTGGCGCTGAATGAAAACCTGATTCGGCTGCACGTGGTAGCTAATTCTGATTCTGATGAAGATCAGGCGCTGAAGCTGAAAGTCCGGGATGCGGTGGTCAATAAGCTGCAGGACACCATGGAACGTTTCCCAACGATGGAGGAGGCCCGCCAATATCTGCAAGCGCATCTTCCTGAATTGGAGAAATATGTCAATCAGGTGATCCGGGAGCTGGGATTTACAGATACAGCGCAGGTGTCACTGGATAGCGAAGCATTTGATACCAGGGAATATGAGACCTTTACCTTGCCGGCCGGGTACTATGAAGCCCTGCGAATCACCATTGGTGAGGGGCAGGGGAAGAATTGGTGGTGCGTGGTATTTCCTTCGCTATGTGTCGGCACGGAAAATGATTTTGCGGACACCGCTGCAGGTGCGGGATTTTCGGATAATCTGACGCAAACCCTGCAGGAAGAGCCTGAGATCCGCTTTTTTCTGCTGGATTGGCTGGGACAGGTTGAAATTTTCTTCCGAAGTTTGTGATTTGTACTACAAATGGGTCGCAAGATATGATACAATTGCACCATAGAAAGAAAGGCGGTGCGAAAATGCTCCGATTGCTCCTGGGCAACGATTGGATTGCTGTGAAAAATGAAATACTCAGCCACATCGGTGCCGATGTGGCTGCGCAGCGTGGTGGCCGGATTTTGATGGTGCCGGAGCTGATCAGCCACGATACGGAGCGGCGGCTTTGCGAAGCAGCGGGGGATACCGCCAGCCGTTTTGCGGAGGTACTGTCTTTTACAAGACTTGCCCGGCGTGTTGCGGATTTTACCGGCTGCAAGGTGCCGGAATGCCTGGATAACGGCGGACGGGTAGTGGCAATGGCTGCAGCTGCCCGACAGCTGCACAGCCAGCTGAAGGCCTATGCCTCCGTGCAGACCAAACCGGAGTTTTTGACCGGTCTTGTGGATGCAGTGGATGAATTCAAGCGCTGCTGCATTACGGCGGAGGATTTGTCAGCGGCTGCGAAGCAGGCAAGCGGCAGCCTTGCGCAAAAGCTGGAGGAGCTTTCCTTGCTGCTGGGTGCGTATGATGCGCTGTGCAGCCAGGGAAAGCGTGACCCCAGAGATCAAATGACCTGGCTGCTTGAGCAGCTCGAGGACAGCGATTTTGGTGAAAAACACGTATTTTACATAGATGGTTTCCCTGACTTAACCCGGCAAAACCTGGCCATTTTGGAACATTTGATTCGGGTTTCTCCTGAGGTTACTGTGGGCTTGAACTGCGATCAGATCGACACCCATAGCGCCGCCTTTGAAAAGGCAGCCGATACGGCGGCACAGCTGCTAAAATGCGCAAAGGCAGCCAGCGTTGAGGTGCAGATCCAACAGATCCCGGGCAGAAACACCCGGCTTCTGGATGCTTGCGGTGCGCTGTTCCAGGGAGCGCTTCCGCAGAAGATTGCAAATTTGCAGACAATTCGCGCAGACTCTACCTATGACGAGGTGCGCCTTGCGGCAGAGCAGATCCTGCATTTGGTGCAGGGCGGCTGCCGCTACCGTGATATCAGCATCGTGTGTACGGATATGGCCGTATATCAGAATTTTGTAGACTTGGTATTCCACCGGTGCGGCATTCCCATTTACCGCAGCGGCACTGAGGATGTACTGCGCAATACGGTAATTGCTACTGTTTTGGCGGCGCTGGATGCGGCTTTGGGTGGCTTTGAACAGCGCTCAGTTTTGCGGTATCTGCGCTCTGTGCTGTCGCCGCTGGATGCGGATACCTGCGACCTGGTGGAAAATTATGCGGTTACCTGGAATATACGGGGCAACCGCTGGCTGAATGATTGGACCAATCATCCCGATGGCTTGCGTGGCATTCCCAGCAAGGAATCTGATGACCAATTAGCTGCGCTGAATCAGGCAAGAGAGCTGGCAATCACGCCCCTGATCCACTTGAGCAAGGGGTTTAAGGATGCTGTAAGCCTCGCCCAGCAGGTGGATTCGCTTCGTGCCTTTTTGGAGGAGATCGGCCTGCAGGATCGACTGGAGCAGCTATCTCAGCTGTGGGATGCTGAGGGTGATAACCGCAGCGCACAGATCCTGAATCAGATTTGGGAGATTTTGCTTTCTGCGCTGGATCAAATGCACGATGTGTTGGGTCATACAGCCTGGGACGGCGAGGCATTTACCCGGCTGCTTACCTTGCTGCTGAGCCAGTATGATGTGGGTACCATCCCACCGGTTTTGGATGCGGTAACGGTAGGCCCGGTAAGTGCAATGCGCTGCCAGCAGGAAAAGCATCTGATCGTATTGGGCGCTTGCGAAGGCGCACTGCCCGGCTATGGCGGCACTACCGGCATCCTGACGGATCAGGAACGAGTGGAGCTGCGCAGTATGGGCGTTGCCCTGACCGGTGGTGCTATGGAGGGTATTCAGGCGGAATTTGCCGAAATTTACGGTGTTTTTTGCGGTGCTTTGGAGAGCATTACCGTATCGCATCCCGGTGGCCAGCCATCTTATGTATATCGCCGCATAAGCCAAATGTGTGATGGCGAGATTTACAAAAAGCCGGAGCTGGGTGCGGCATTGACCGATCCCAGAGAGACCGGTGCGTACTTAGCGAAATGGGATGCAGAGGATGCGGCAAAAAACCTGGGCGTTTTTGAACATTTCTGTGAAACAAAGAAGCGTATTTGCCACGAGCTGGGCAGCATCGGCCCGGAAAATGTGCGAAAGCTATATGGCACAAAGCTGAATCTGTCTGCCTCACAAATCGACCGGCACGCAGAGTGCCGCTTGTCCTACTTCCTGCAATATGGCCTCAGAGCCAAAGAACGAAAGGAAGCCACGGTGGATCCTGCTGAATTCGGTACTTATGTACACTGGGTGCTGGAGAATACGGCTCGTGAGGTTATGAATCGTGGGGGATTCCACACAGTCAGCCTGGAACAGACCCTTGATATCGCAATTTCCTATTCTAATCGCTATGCGTCGGAAAACTTCAGCCAGGTGGATTCTCAGCGAATTTCCTATCTGTTCCGACGCAACCGCCGGGAGCTGGAAATGGTGGTGGAGGAGCTTTGGGAAGAGCTGAAGCAGGCGGAATTTACGCCGGAGGAATTTGAACTAAAATTTGGTGATGGCGGCAAAATGGATGCCATTGACTTGAGCACCGATGCGATGCAGGCAGTTCTGCGAGGTTTGGTAGACCGGGTGGACATCTGCAAAAAGGACGGAAAGAATTACTTCCGGGTAGTGGACTACAAGACCGGCAAAAAGGATTTTGACTATTGCGATGTATTCAATGGCGTTGGCCTGCAGATGCTGCTGTACTTGTTTGCCTTGGAGCGAAATGGTGAGGCAATTGTGGGCGAAGGCCCTATTGCTGCCGGCGTGCAGTATTTCCCTGCGAGAGCGCCGCTGATGGCCTCTGACAGCAGGCTTTCCGACGAGGAGGCGAAAGCCGCCCGACAGAAGGAATGGAAGCGCCGTGGCCTGCTTTTGAATGATGAAGCTGTCCTGGCTGCAATGGACAGCGAGGATATGTCCCGCTTAAGCTGCAAGCGCAGTAAGGACGGCGAGCTGACCGGCGATCTTGCCGACCGGCAGCAGATGAAGCTGCTGCGGCAGTATGTGTTCTCGCTTCTGTCGAATATGGTGGATGAGATCGCTTCGGGCAATGTAACGCCCAATCCCTACACCCGTGGCACCAGCCACGATGCCTGCACATTCTGCCCCTATGGTGCGGTTTGCCATAAAGCGTCTGTAGAAGGCAGACGCAATTACAAGGCAATGAACGCCCAGAGATTTTGGCAGGAGGTCGAAGAGGAGGTGGATGACCGTGGCTGATAAATTGACGCCTCAACAGCGCCAGGCGGTAGAAGACCGTGGCGGTAAGCTGCTGGTCTCCGCTGCGGCAGGCTCCGGCAAGACCAAGGTACTGGTGGATCGGCTGCTTAGTTATCTGACCGACCCTGTCCAGCCTGCGAATTTGGATGAATTTCTGATGATCACCTATACGAAGGCTGCAGCTGCGGAGCTTCGTGGCAAGATCGCCGCAAAACTGTCGGAGCGGCTGGCGGAAACGCCGGAGGATCGGCATTTACAGCGTCAAATGCAGCGGCTGTACCTGACGAAGATCTCCACAGTTCACGCATTTTGCGCCGATATTCTGCGGGAATATGCCTATATGCTGGATATTCCGGCAGATTTTCGTGTGGCAGACGAAAATGAATGTAAGCAGCTGCGTGAGAGTACAGTGGAAAAGCTGCTGGAAAGTGCCTACGAAAATGCGGAAAATGACCCGGATTTCCGGGCGTTTGTGGATGCCCAGGCATTGGGCCGGGATGACCGATTGGTGTCGCAGATCCTGCTGAGGGTCTACGATGCCGCCCGCTGCCATTTAGACCCGCAGAAATGGCTGGATGATTGCATCGCCAATACGCTGGCAGAGGACGTTTCCGATGCAGCGCAGACCGTGTGGGGAAAGGCCCTTGTCGATGAGCTCAATTCCTGTTTGGATATGCAGATCAAGGCGCTGAAAGCCTGCGTATCAGCAGCGCAGCAGTGCGAGGGTATGGAAAAGCCTGCGGCATTGCTTGCTGATACAGTGTATCAGCTGGAGCATCTGCGTGGTGCCACAACCTGGGATGAGATCGTTGCACGCAAGGCAATCGATTATGGCAAGCTGACTTTTCCCAGGAAATGTGCTGACCCGGAGCTGGCCGAGCGGATCAAGGCTGTTCGCAATGCCTGCAAAAAGGGCCTGGAAAAGCAGCTGAAAAACTTTGCTGACAACAGCGTGCAGATGCTGTCTGATGTGTTTGCAACAGCGGCCTCGGTGCGGGGAATTGTGGCTTTGGTGCGCCGGTTTGACCGGGAGTTTACCCGTGCCAAAAGAGCCTGCCGTGTCCTGGATTTCGGCGATTTGGAGCATAATTGTCTGGATCTTTTGCTGGGAAAGAGGCGCAGTACCACTACCGCTGCAGCGTTGGAAATCGGCAACCGTTTCCGGGAGATTATGGTGGATGAGTATCAGGACTCCAATGAGGTGCAGGATGCCATCTTTACCGCCCTGACCGAAAAACGGCAAAACTGCTTTATGGTGGGCGACGTGAAGCAATCCATCTATCAGTTTCGCCTGGCAGATCCCGGTATTTTCCTTAAGAAATATGCCACATACGCACCAGCGGAATCCGCAAAGCCCGGCGAGGGCAGAAAGGTAATGCTCTCCCATAATTTCCGTAGCGGCGGCGATGTGCTGAAGAGTGTGAACGATGTGTTTGTCTGCTGTATGTCGGAAAAGGTGGGCGGCCTTGTTTACGGCGAGGAAGAAGCGCTTCACGAAGGCGTACCCCATAAGCCCCTGGGTGAGCCGGAGGTAGAGCTTTGGACCATTCCGGTGGAGGAGGCTACCTATCCGGAGGAAGCAGCCTTTGTGGCGGCCCGCATTCAGCAATTGCTTGACGGCACCCATTATATCCGGGAGAAAGATGGATTGCGCGCAATTCAGCCCGAGGACATTGCAATCTTGCTGCGTTCACCCGGTAGCGTGGGTATGCATTTTCAAAGGGCCTTGCACAATATTGGCATCCGCTGTGTAACCGGCGGCGGTGAAGACCTGCTGCAGACGGAAGAGGTGGCTGTGCTGCGCTCTATTTTGCAGACCGTAAGCAATCCCCGGCAGGATATTCCGCTGATTGCGGCGCTTGTCAGCCCTGTGTTCGGCTTTACGGCTGATGATTTGGCGGCTTTCCGTTCCGCAAATCGCCGTGGTTGCGTGTATGATGCGCTGCTGAAATCTGATCTGCCGAAGGCAAAATCCTTCCTGCGGATTTTGAGTATCCTGCGCCGGGAAGCACGGATGCGCACCCTTGCGCAGCTGATTGAAAAAATCTTCCTGCTGACAAGAATGGACAGCATTTATGCAGCGATGGACGGCGGCGAAGCAAGAAAGAACAATCTGCATACCCTCTATACCCTGGCTTGCGATTTTGAAAGCATAGCCCGTCGGGATCTTGAGCAGTTCTTGGATCACCTGACAGCAATGGAGGAGGACGGCCTGACCGTTTCCGGCGAGCAATCCGCCGCCGGCGCGGTGACCTTGATGAGCATTCACAAGTCCAAGGGCCTGGAATTCCCGGTGGTGTTCGTCAGTGACCTTTCCCGGAGGTTTAACACAGAGAGCGCCAATGCGCAAGTACTGTGCGATAAGAAATTGGGCCTGGGGCTTTCCTATGTGGATGCGAAAAACCGTGTGCGCTATCCTACCATTGCCAAGCGTGCCATTGCATCCAAGATCATATCGGATGGCCTTTCGGAGGAACTCAGAGTGCTGTATGTGGCGCTGACCCGGGCACGGGATCGGCTCATTATGACCTATGCATCCCAAAAGCTGCAGAAGGATCTTCAGGAGATCGTCAACCGTATGGATATTGTTGACCGGGAATTGCTGACGGCGGATGTGGTTTGCCCCGGCGAGTGGGTACTGATGACCGCGCTGCGGCGAACAGAGGCAGGGGAGCTGTTCCAACTGGGCGGAAAGCCGTTGGAAACTGTCCCCGGAGACCCGACCTGGTTGATTAAGGTTGCAAATGCGCCTGAAGACACCCGCGGGGTAGAAAATTCCGCTGATGAAGCGAAAAGCCTGCCCGACGGTGTGATCGAGAGGCTGCGCAGCAGCCTTGCCTTTGCGTATTCCCATTCTGCAGCTACCGTATCGCCTTCCAAGCAGACGGCAACCGGCCTCAAGGGTCGGGATAAGGATGCGGAGGCTGCTGAGGATGCTCCTGCAGAAAAAGTGCCGTTTACCTGGCGTAAGCCCGGCGCAGGCCGCACATCCGGCAAGGAAATTGGCAATGCCGTTCACGCATTGATGCAGCATATTCGCTTGGCTGCGTGTACGGAAGAAAATGGCGTTGCCCAGGAGGTGGAACGGCTGATTGCGGAAGGCGTCCTTACCCGTGAGCAGGGCGATTTCATTGATTGCAGGAAGATTGCAGCTTTCTTTGCATCTGAGTTGGGAAGCAGGCTTCGCAGTGCACCGGAGGTGATCCGGGAATTCAAATTCTCCGTATTGGATGACGGCGCTCGCTATGATCCGGCGCTGAAGGACGAAAAAGTCCTGCTGCAGGGCGTGGTTGACTGCGCTATTATCGAAGATGATGGCATTACGGTCATTGACTTCAAGACCGACTATGTAACGGATGATACCGTTACCAAGCGTGCGGACCATTATGCGCCCCAGGTGCAGGCCTATGCCCAGGCTTTGGAGCGGATATATCAAAAACCTGTAAAAGAAGCAACTTTGTACTTCTTACAGTTGGAACGCTTCATTAAGATTATTTAATGCGTATCGGCCACACCATTTTGGTGTGGCCGATTACTTGTTTAGCGGTTGTTCTGATTGTTCTGATTGCGGTTCTGATTGTTGTTCTGGTTCTGGCTGTTCTGGTTATTATTCTGATTGTTGTTCTGCTTCTGATTCTTGTTCTGGTTTTCCATTTTTATATCCTCCAAGTATTTGTACTGCGGCTTAGCCGCTACTCTAGCATTCCCCGGATTTCAGGATTTATCCTTCGGCTGAAAAATCAAGCTGACCAAAAGACCGCTGAATACGGCTGCGGCGATGCCGCCGGCTGTTGCTTTCAAGCCGCCGGTGAGGATACCGAGAAAACCGCTTTCGTCTACAGCTTCCCGGACGCCTTTTGCCAAACTATTGCCGAAACCTGTCAGGGGAACCGCTGCGCCGGCACCGGCAAAATCTACAAGCTTCTCATACAAACCGACAGCGCCCAGGAATACGCCGATCACCACATAGCTGACAAGGATCCGTGCCGGTGTCAGCTTTGTTTTGTCAATCAAAATCTGACCCGCAACGCACAGTAGACCACCAATAATAAAGGCTTTGATATATTCCATCTCAATCCCTCCCTCCACGAATGCATACTGCGTGGCATACGCCGGGGATGGGAAGCCCTTGTTGGGTTGAGGTGGGGGAAAGCAACGCACCGGTGCCGCAGAATAAGATCTTTTTCAGTTTTCCGCTGTTGAGCTGGCTCAGCAGATAGCTGCACAGCGTAACGGCACTGCAGCCACAGCCGGAGCCTCCGGCGTGTACATCCTGCTTGGTTTGGTCAAAAACCAGCGTGCCGCAATCCGTCAGTTTCCCGCCAAGGGAGATGCCGTCCTTTCGCGCCAGCTCCAGCAGCAAATCTTTCCCGAGCTGGCCCAAATCACCGGTGACGATCAGATCAAAAGCCTCGGGTCCGCAATGCAGATCGTCAAAGTGGGCGCGGATAGTGGACCAGGCGGCAGGTGCCATAGCCGCACCCATATTGTTGGCATCCTTTACACCCAAATCGGTTATTGTACCAACGGTGCAGCTTTCGATCCTGGGTCCGCTGCCGGCAGAGCAGACAAGGGCTGCGCCTGCACCGGTCACCGTCCATTGCGCGGTGGGTGTTCGCTGACCGCCGTAGCCAAGGGGAAAGCGGTATTGCCGCTCTGAGGATGCGAAATGGGAGGAGGTCATTGCCACGACCTTATCGGAAAAGCCGCCGCTTACCGTCATTGCTGCCAGCAGCAGGCTTTCTGCCATCGTAGAGCAAGCGCCGTAAAGACCTAAATGGGGGATGCCGGTATTGCGCATCGAAAAAGATGAGCCGATGCATTGATTCAAAAGGTCACCGGAAAATGCCAGTCCGATCTGATGCGGAGCGATCCCTGCTTTGTTGAGTAGTGTGTCCAAAGCGATTTTTTGCAGCTGCTTTTCTGCCAATTCCCATGTTTTCTGCCCGAACAATGTATCCTGGGAGGTTACATCAAAAAGATCACGCAGCGGTCCTTCGGATTCCTTTTTGCCGGCTACGCTGGCCCAGGCGGTGATTACCGGTAGCTGCGGCAGTACAAAACTGTGCTGACCACGCTTGTTGTTTGCCATTCTTTCACCCTCTTAATGGATTTTTGTTAGTATGTACTTTTTTGTGATAAATATGAAAAAAGCCGGTATCAGACGATACCGGCTTAAATTTACAGAATTCTTTTTGCGCCGTAATAGCGGGGTGCCCAGTAGGTGTTGCTAAGGGATGTGATTGTGACGCCCTTGCTGCTGGATGCGTGGACAAATTGGTTGTTTCCAATATAGATGCCCAGGTGGGAAACGCCATTGCCCTCTGTGTCAAAGAACACCAGGTCACCGGGCTTTAGATTGGCTTTGCTTACCTTCTTGCCCACACCGTATTGCTGCTTGCTGGTCCGGGGCAGGGGAACACCGTGTGCGTTAAATACATACTGCACAAAACCGGAGCAATCAAAGCCGCTTGGTGTGCTGCCGCCCCAAACATAGGGAACGCCGATGTATTTCTTCGCTGTGGCGATGATGGCGCCGGCGGTGGGCTTATTTTTATTCAGGGCATAAGCGCTGGGCGTTATGCCGGTGGACTTGCCGCCGCGGAAGAATAGGGGAGCCTTATTGGAATCCCGATTCTCATAGGGGATTTCGGTCAGCGCCAGGTAATCGCTGCGGATGTAGCCAACAGTGTCGCCGTAAATGACCTTAAACCATTGGTTGTTGATGCCGATGATGTAGGCGGTGTCATTGATAGCGGCGCTGGCCAGACGCTTGTAGCCAGTGCCCGGGCCGCTGCGGACATTTACCTTATTGCCGGTGACCCGGCCATAGCCAAGCTCGGCATTTTCCTTGGTGGCTGCATCCAAATATTTGCTGTGCATATATCCGGTTTGCAGATTGTAGCTGACCTTGTACCAGTCGCCGGACTTGCCCAGCAAGACAACTACCTCGTTGTCATAGGCATAGTCAAGCGTTTTGCTGCTTGTGCCGGGCTTTGACCGCAGCCGCAGCGAAGATGCATCCACAAACGCAATTCCGGTCTTTAATTCCGTACCGGCAGCGCTGGCGTGAACGCTAATAGTGCTTAGAAAAAGAAAAATTGTCAGCACGAGGCTGACAATACGCGTAGATCGTTTCATACGTTGCCCTCCGTCTTACTCAAAAATAGAAAAATCTTACTTGCCTGCCAAAGCACGCTCAAGCCATACACAGCCAAAATCCAAAGCGGTGTACAGACCGTCTTTCTCACCTTTCTTTACGACCCGGTCGCGGCTCTTGGCAGCGGGGTCAGTGAGCTGTAACTGAACAGAAACCTTAGAGGCTACTTCCAGATCGCCGACCTTCTTGGTCTCAAGAATCTGAAGCATAACGATATGGGTATCTGCCATTGATCCGTAGTAGATCAAATTGTCCTTCCGCATCAGCGGATGGCCCTTGTACATCAGGACTGCATTTTCATCAGCCATTTCGGTTACCTCCTTTAAGAATTGTAGTCAAAATTGTAACACTTTGTAACCGAAGTGTCAACGCTTGGCGGGTGATTACCAGAACTTGGCAAGCTACCGCCGAATAGACGGATGTTTGGATTTTGTAAGACGGAGGGGAGTATGAAATTTTGTTTTTCTAAGCAAAAGAGGCTTTTGCCGTGGCAAAAGCCTCTTGGCTGAACAGGTGATCAGGCCAGATAGCAGCGTACCAGCTCCTGCAGGAGCTCATCCCGGTCCAACTTGCAGATCATGCTGCGGGCATTGTTGTAGTTGGTGATATAAGTGGGATCCTCAGTCAGCAGGTAGCCTACGATCTGGTTAACGGGATTATAACCCTTTTCCTTCAGAGCGTCGAAAACCGTACGGAGAATTCGGCGCATATTGTCCTTATCGTCGCTGGGAACGGTGAATTTTACAGTGCTTTTATCCGTCATAGTATCGACCTCCTTTGAATCGGTATTGCTATTATATCCCAAATTTTTTCGCTTGTAAAGACCTAATTTGAAATTTTTACGAACTTCTGTTCGTTAACGCAGAATGGCATCCAGCTTTTCCTTCAAAGCCGCAAGGACCTTGGTCATCACATTCTCGGAATCCTGATCGGTCAGGGTGCGGTCATCGGCACGCAGCTCCAGGGAGAATGCCATACTCTTTTTGCCCTCGGGAACGCCTACGCCACGGTAGATGTCGAACAGGCGAACGCCCCGCAGCAGCTTACCGGCAGCGGCGGTGATTACATCCTCTGCCTGAGCGACGGTAATTGCCTCATCGCAGACCACAGCCAGGTCACGGGTAACGCTGGGATACTTGGGCAGGGGAGTGTAGGTGGGATCGGGCAGACGAAGATGGAACAGCTTGCTAAAGTCGATCTCGACACAGTAGACCTCGGCATCAATGCCGTAGTTCTTGCATACCAGCGGATGCACCTGACCCATATAGCCCAGCTCCACGCCGTTAATGCTGACCATAGCGCAGCGGCCGGGGTGATAGGAGGGGTTATCCTTAACAGCGGTGTAGGTTGCTTTGGACATACGCAGGCCGGTCAGAATGGCCTCTAGTTCGCCCTTCAGGGTGAAGAAGGTCTCATCAGCACCGTAGGTACCCAGCACCAGCATCTTGGGCTCTGCAGGCAGAGTCTGACCCTCGGTGGGCAGATAGATCTTGGCCAGCTCGTAGAGCTTAACTGCCTTGTTGTGGTATGCGTAGTTGCGGGACAGAATATCCAGCATAGAAGGCAGCGCAATGGTGCGCATAATGGAGGTATCCTCGCCCAGAGGATTCTGAATGCGCATAGCATTGCGCAGCTGGGAATCGCCGGGCAGGCGAATCTGATCGAAGATCGTGGGAGATACGAAGGAGTAGGTGATGATCTCGCTGTAGCCCAGGCTGCGGCACAATGAGCCTGCCTTGGACTCAAGGAGCATAAAGGGAGAGTAGCCACCTTGGGTAGAGGTCTTGAAGGCTGTGGTGGCGATCTCGTTGTAGCCGTAGGAGCGGCCGATTTCTTCTGCCACGTCTGCCATCAGGTTCAGGTCAGGTCGGAAGGAGGGCACGATGATGGTGTCGCCGTCAACCTCAATCTCCAGCAGCTTCAGGTACTTGACCATATCCTCCTTACTGATGTCAGTACCCAGCAGACTGTTGATCTTATCGCACTCCAAGGGCAGAGTCTTGGCCTCAGGAACATAGTTGATGATGTCGATAATGCCATCCATCACATCGCCGGCGCCCAGCAGCTCTACCAGCTCGCAGGCACGCTGTACGGCGGGAACGGTCATCATCGGATCCAGGTTCTTCTCGAACTTGCCGGAGGACTCTGTGCGCATACCCAGTGCCAAAGCGGTCTGACGAATGGAGGTGCCGTTGAAATTGGCAGATTCAAAGACTACGGTGGTGGTATCGGGGAGAATTTCGGAGTTCTCGCCGCCCATAATACCTGCCAGGCCGATGGGCTTGGTCTCATCTGCAATGACCAGCATACCGGGCTTCAGGTTGCGGACATTACCGTCCAGAGTGGTCAGGGTTTCGCCCTCTTCCGCTTCACGGACAACGATCTTGCCAGAAGAAACATAGCGGTAGTCGAAGGCGTGCATAGGCTGACCGTACTCCAGCATCACATAGTTGGTGATGTCAACGATATTGTTGATGGGACGGATGCCGTTGGCACGCAGGCGGGCACGCAGCCACTTGGGAGAGGGAGCAATCTTGACATTTGCCACCATACGGGAAGAGTAGCGGTTGCACAGCTCGGTGGCGGGAACCTCTACATCCAGCATTTCGAAGATGCTGCCGCAATCGCTGCCCTTAACCACAGGCTCGTGATGCTTCATCTGCATACCGAAGGCAGCGGCAGATTCACGGGCCAGGCCGATAATGGAGTAGCAGTCGGGACGGTTGTTGGTGATTTCAAAGTCAACGATGGTATCGTCATTGCCGATGACCAAATTGATGTCATCGCCTACCTCGCAAGGCTCGCCATTGAGAATCCAAATGCCGTCCAGAATGGCATCGGGAAAATCATTCAAGGTCAGACCCAGCTCTTCCAAACCGCAGAGCATACCGTTGGAAACCTCGCCACGGAGCTTGCCCTTGGTGATATGAACGCCGCCGGGCAGGTAGGAGTTGTGCAGCGCAACGGGAACAAGGTCACCCTCGTGAACGTTCTGCGCACCGGTAACGATCTGAACGGGGGCTTCCTCACCCACATCCACCTGGCAGACCCACATGTGGTCGGAATTTTCGTGACGAACGATGGAGATGACTTTGCCGACCTTGACATTCTTGATTTCAGCGTCCATACGCTCCCAGGTTTCCACCTTTTGGCCAAAAATGGTCAGCGTTTCTACATACTCTTTATCGCTGATGTGGGACAGATCCACAAATTCCTCGTGCAGCCATTTTCTGTTAAGCTTCATAATCTATCCCTCCTTAAAACTGATTCAGGAAACGAACGTCATTGTCGAAGATCAGGCGCAGGTCATTGATGCGCATACGGCCCATCGCCATACGCTCCAGACCCATACCGAATGCAAAACCGGAATATTTCTCCGGATCAATGCCGCAGCCTCTCAGAACTTCGGGATGCACCATACCGGCACCCAGAAGCTCTATCCAGCCTTCACCGTGGCAGGTGGAGCAAACCGCGCCGTCCACCTCGCCGGTGCCGTGGCACTTGTGGCACTGCATATCCATTTCGCAGCTGGGCTCGGTAAAGGGGAAATGGTGGGGACGGAAACGCATAACGGAGTCCTCACCGTAGATCTTCTTCATAATGGCAACCAGTGCGCCCTTCAGGTCTCCCATAGTGATATGCTCATCCACCACAAGACCCTCGATCTGATGGAACATAGGGGAGTGGGTGGCATCGGCCTCGTCCTTACGGAATACACGGCCGGGAGCCAGCATACACAGAGGCGGCTTATTGTTCTCCATAAAGCGGATCTGCATAGGGCTGGTCTGCGTACGCAGCAGAACGCTGTCGTCATCGGTGAAATAGAAGGTATCGCTGCGGTCACGGGAGGGGTGACCCTCTTCGATGTTCAATCTGGTAAAGTTATAGCTTGCCAGCTCCACCTCAGGGCCGTCCACCACCTGATAGCCCAAGCCAACGAAAATCTCCTTGATCTGATCCAGTACCATATTCATAGGATGCTGATGGCCAAGAGAAACAGCCTCACCGGGAATGGTGACATCAATGGCTTCGCTTGCCAGCTTTGCTTCCAGAACGGCAGAGTGAATGGCAGCCTTGCGCTCTTCCAGCTTCTGCTCGATCTCAGCACGGACGGCATTCGCCAACTGACCCATAATGGGGCGCTCCTCAGCGGACAGCTTGCCCATCATCTTCAGCACAGCGGTCAGCTCACCCTTCTTGCCCAGCCACTTGACCCGGAGTTCTTCCAGGTCGGCAGGGGTAGCAGCCTGGGCCAACTCAGCCAGCGCTTGTGCGCGGATATTTTCCAGTTGTTGTTTCATATGGTTTCCTCCTAGTAAAGGTAGAATTTTGGGGTATAAAAAATATCCTCTCATCCCAAACACTCGGGAGGAAAGGATCTCCTTCCGCGGTACCACCCGCAATTCGCCATTTGGCGCGCTTTCAGGCGCTAACACGCCCAAGACCTGTAACGTAGTCCTACGGCTGACCCTACTGAAATGTTCAGGACAGCTGCTCCCGGGGGAAGGCCCGATACTGCACCCACGCGGCTCACACCATCCCGCATTCGCTGAAGCAGTGACTGATAGCACAAGGCATCCCGATCAACGCATTTATATATCAACAAGAATAGTAACATATTCGTTCAAAAAATGCAAGCACCAAATACATTTTTTGCCGGAAACATGAGAAATGATTGCGCATTTGCGATGCAGTTGTTATAATAATCAAAAAGTGAGGTGTAGATTATGGAACCATTGATACTGGATCATCAGCAAGTGCTAAACATTTTGCCGGATCGGAAGATAGATGCCCACAAAGGGGATTTCGGAAAAATTCTGCTGCTTTGTGGCAGCCGGGGGTACACCGGCGCGGCGGCTTTGGCGGCTATGGGCGCACTGCGCAGCGGTGCAGGCTTGGTGTACCTTGGTGTGCCGGAGAGCATCTATGCCATAGAAGCTGTGAAGCTGAATGAGGCCATCGTATTTCCACTGCCGGACGCAGATGGGAAATTAAGTATTGATGCCCTGCCCGGGATCCTCAAGCTGCTGTCGAATATGGATGCGGTTCTCTTTGGACCCGGTTGGGGGCAAGGTGAAGGCACATTGCTGATTGCGCAGGAGATATTGAAAGTGTTTGATAAACCCGTTGTGGTGGATGCTGACGGCATAAATGTACTTGCAAAACATATAGATATACTGCGCGAAAGGAAAGCACCCACCGTTTTGACACCCCATCCCGGTGAATTCGCCCGGATGGGTGGTGATAACGCCCAGGACCGCCGGGTGGCGGCAGAAAGCTTTGCCCGGGATTATGGCTGTATCTTGCTGCTGAAAGGCTACGGCACGGTGATTACCGATGGCAGTCGCACCTATATCAATCCCACCGGCAATCCGGGTATGGCGGTTGGCGGTAGTGGCGATGTGCTGGCGGGTATTATCGTAAGCCTGATCGGACAGGGGATCGATCCCCTGGATGCTGCTGCCTGTGGCGCTTGGCTCCACGGTGCGGCCGGGGATGTATGTGCGGCAGAGATCGGGCAGTACGGTATGCTGCCTACGGATATGGTGCAGGCCCTTGCGCGACTTATGAAATAAGGCGGGGGTAATATGAAACGATTCGCATTTTTGCTGTGTGTGCTGTTGCTGCTCACCGGCTGTTCGGGAAAGAACCAGGAAATGGACAGAGCGATGAATCTGCGGTCAAGATTGCTGGCAAAATCGGTCAGCTTTGATGCGCAGGTCACAGCAGACTATGCGGATAAAACCTATACCTTCACAATGAACTGCAAAGCGGATACCCAAGGGAATCTGACCTTTACGGTTACCCAGCCGGAGCTGATCAGCGGCATTACCGGCACGGTTTCTTCTACCGGTGGGAAGCTGAAATTTGACGATGTCGCCCTGGCTTTCGACCTGATGGCAGACGGGCAATTTTCCCCGGTCAGTGGCCCGTGGATATTGATGAAAACACTGCGCAGTGGCTATCTGACCTCCTGCAGCCGTGAGGGGGATGCTTTCCGGATATCCATAGATGACAGCTATAATGATGATGCACTGCATCTTGATATTTGGCTCAATGGGGAGGATGTACCCATCCGGGGCGAGATTATGTGGCAAGGTCGTCGGCTTTTGACGATTGATGTCAAAAACTTCACATTCGTGTAGATTCCTGCATAGGATATTTCACAGACGCAACCGTATAAAATCCCAATGGGCGTGGAAGAATATGATCAGCCGCGTTACATATGGAGCAATCAGGTAGCGTCGGTGAGATTTCTTCGGAGTGTGAAGTATATGGATACCACCGTTAAACGCGGGGATATATTCTATGCAGATCTTTCGCCGGTGGTCGGCAGCGAGCAGGGGGGTACCCGTCCGGTGCTGATTGTGCAGAACGATACCGGCAATAAGCATTCTCCCACCGTCATTGCGGCGGCAATTACAAGTCAGACCGGCAAAGCCCGGTTACCGACCCATATCAACATTGCCGGTGGCAGCGTAGGCTTAAGCAAGGATTCTGTAATTTTGTTGGAGCAAGTGCGCACCATCGACAAGCGCCGCCTGCGTGAGCACATGGGGCGGCTGGACGATGCGCACATGTCAATGGTCAACGAAGCCATTGCGGTCAGCTTCGGCTTAACCGGCAATGGCGTATAAAAGTCATAAAACCCTCCTTGTGGCATAGGCTTGCCCCAGGGAGGGATTTTATATGGAAGGGCTATATGATATTCATTTCGGCGGACAAACCGCAGGCACAGCAAAGGTTAGCAAGGAAGGGCTCTACTACCGGTTCGATTGCCAATGCCGACTTGCAAAGAAGGAGATTTTCAAGATCTGTATTGCCTGCGGTGAGGACCTGACCATTCTCGGTACACCGCTGCCCGATGGAGATACCTTCAATTTGCGCACCCGACTGCCTGCCAAACGCTTTGCCGGCAAGACACTGCGGTTTTTCATAGAGGACGATCAGGAGAAAAGGCTGGAAAATTTTATACCGGTAAAGCCTGACGAGCCGTTATTGCAGCTGAAAGATTTGAAAAATGCGGTTTTCTGTGTTCGCAATGGTGTTCGTGGGATTATAATACGCAAATAAGATCAGCCCGATGCAGGTTGCATCGGGCTGTAAGTTTATACCTTGGATTCCAGCCAGGCTTTCATTGCCAGGCGGCCTTCTTCGGTCAGGGGGAAGAAGGCTTCTCCCTCCATCGTGCTCTTTTCATAGCAGAAGGGGCCGTGCCAATATTCTACCTTGATGGCACTTTGGGCAAAGTCAATTTCCTTCGTTTCCAGCTTCACAATATTCGGCTCGATCCGGAACCGCAGATGCATCCAGGAACCGGTGAAGATGTTGCCCATCTCGAAGGTATGCAAAGTGGGAATATAAATATCGATCATAGCTTACTCCGCCATCAGTGCTTCCATCTCATCCAGCAGCTCGCCAAACAGCTGCAGCGCCTGCTCCACAGGCTCCGGGCTGGTCATATCAACACCGGCGTCCTTCAGCAGATCAATGGGGGACTTGGAGCAGCCGCCGGAAAGGAAGTGGATATAGTCCTGCACAGCGCTTTCGCCTTCGCGCAGAATCTTACGCGACAGCGCAATGGCGGCAGAATAGCCGGTTGCGTACTGGAATACATAGTAGTTGTAATAGAAGTGGGGGATTCTCGCCCATTCCAGAGCAATCAGATCGTCCACTACCATATCGGGTCCGAAGTACAGCTCGTTGAGCCGCTTGTACTCTGCGCACAGAGCATCAGCGGTTAGGGTTTTGCCTTCACCGATCATTTTGCCGATGTTCAGCTCGAACTCAGCAAACATCGTCTGACGGTAGATGGTGCCCTTGAACTGCTCCAGGAATTGGTTAATGAGGTATGCACGCTCCAGCTTGTCGGTGGTCTTGCCCAGCAGGTATTCCATCAGCAGCGCTTCGTTGCAGGTGGATGCCACTTCAGCAACAAAGATCACATAGTCCGCATCAATGGGATTCTGCGTCTTATTGGAATAGTAAGAGTGCAGAGCGTGACCCATTTCGTGTGCCAGGGTGAACTGGCTGTCCAGGGTGCCGGTGTAATTGAGCAGCACGAAGGGGTGGATGGCAGCGCCGGCAGAATATGCGCCGCTGCGCTTGCCCTCGTTCTGATATACATCGATCCAGCGATTATCAAAACCCTCTTTCAGGATCTTGCGGTAGTTATCACCCAGAGGCGCAAGAGAGTCATAAACGGTCTGCTTGGCCTGCTCGTAGGGAATTTTCTTGTCAACATCGGCAACGAGCGAGGTATAGACATCGTAAAAATGCAGTTCGTCAACGCCCAGCAGCTTCTTGCGCAGGCGGACATAGCGGTGCATTTTGTCCATATTGCGGTGGACGGCTTCGATCAGGTTCAGGTAAACGGAGGCGGGCACCTGGGTTTGATCCAGGGATGCTTCCAGAGTGCTGGGATATTTGCGTGCATCGGCGAAGAACTTGAGCTGCTTGCCCTGGGCATTCAGGATAGCGGCAGCGGTATTCCGGTAAGCGCCGAAGGTGCTGTAAAGATTTTCATAAGCGCTCTTTCTCAGCACACGGTCGGGGCTTTCCTCGCAGGCAACGAAGGTGCCCTGCGTCAGAGGGTGCTTGTTGCCGGCTGCATCCACAGCATCGGGGAAAGAAATGTCGGCATCGGCAAATGCACCGTAAATATCGTCGGGTGCGCCGGCCATTTCACCGGTAGCTGCCAGCAGCTTCTCCTCAGCAGGGGAGAGAATGTGGGCTCTGCGGCGGCGCAGATTGGTCAGATAGCGGCGATAGCGCTCCAGGCCGGGCTCAGCAGCATAGAATGCGTCCAGCGTCTCGTCGGAGATGTCCATGATTTCAGGCGTCTCAAAGCTGCACTTGGAGCTGAGGCTCACATATACATTCATAAACTTACCCTTCATTGCCTGGTATGTGGCAACACGGGTATCCTCATCAGCCTTGCGCATACAGTAGTTGCCCAGCAGCTCTGCCCTGGCGTTGGTCTTTTCCATTTCGGTCAGGTAAGCCAGCAGGGTAGCGGCACTTTCGCTCAGCTTGCCGGCATAGCCACTCAGGGTGTCACCGGCGGATTCCAAAAGCTTCAGGTCTGCTTCCCAGGCTTCGTCGGTGGCGTAAAGATCTTCAATTGCCCACTTGTCAGCGTCGCTGATTTCGCAGCGCTGGGGAATCTTCTTCATTTCTTCCATAATTGAAACCTCCCGGTAATATTACAGCAGGGGAATGCCGGCCTTTTCGCAGGCGGCAAGGGTATCTGCATCCCAAATGCTGGACTGTACCTCGCCGATATGGGCGCAGCCCATCATCAGCATACACATACGGGACTGGCCGATACCTCCGCCGATGGTCAAAGGCAACTCGTCGTTAAAGAGCATCTTGTGGAAGGGCAGCTCACGGCGGTCATCGCAACCGGCTTCCCGAAGCTGACGATCCAGCGCTTCGGCATCCACACGGATGCCCATGGAAGAAATCTCCAGCGCACGCTCCAAAACGGGATTCCAGAAGAAAATGTCACAGTTCAGCTCCCAATCGTCATAGTCGGGCGCACGGCCGTCGTGCTTGGTGCCTGAGCGGAGCTTCTTGCCGAACTGCATAATGCAGGCGGTCTTGTGCTCTTTCACATATGCCTGCTCACGCTGTGAGCCGGTCAGGTCGGGATACAGATCCTCCAACTCCTGGGTGGTGACAAAGTTGACCTCGGGATCCAGCTCGATCCGCAGCTGGGGGAAGCGGACGTGCAGATGATCATTGGTGGAGCAGATGGCCTTGACGATGGCTCGGACGATCAGCTTCAGATAGTCAAGATTCCGGTTTTCACGGGTGATGATTTTCTCCCAATCCCACTGGTCCACATAGATGGAGTGTATGTTGTCCAGCTCTTCGTCACGGCGGATGGCATTCATATCGGTATAAAGACCGCCGCCAATGCCGAAATGATACCGCTTCAGCGCAAGGCGCTTCCACTTGGCAAGTGAATGGACGACCTGGGCGTCCTTGCCTACATCGGGAATGTCGAAGGAAACGGCACGCTCGTAGCCATTCAGATTGTCGTTCAGGCCGGAATCTTCCGTAACGAACAGGGGAGCGGACACACGCTTTAAGTTCAGCGCGTGGGAAAACTCATCCTGAAAAGTTCGTTTAATATAGGCAATAGCACGCTGGGTGTCGTATTCATTAAGCACCGGGCGGTAGTCCTTCGGTATGGTAATGCGGCTCATAGGCAACCATCCTTTCAAAATAGATGTTCTTATTGTAACTGTTTTGCAGGAAAAATCAAGACATTATTCGCGGAAAAGCGGTTGACAACCATAGAAAAAACCGATATAATACACTAGCCTACGATGCTAGTGTAGCACAGTCGGTAGTGCATCTCACTCGTAATGAGAAGGTCGCCTGTTCGAGTCAGGACACTAGCTCCAATGAAAACCCTACCCCAACCGGGGTGGGGTTTTTATTATTGCGATAACTGACTCGAACGATAAAAATGCAACAGTCCGGTGGACTGTTGCCGCCGATTTTGTATTGCGTTGCTGTATTGTATGTGCTACTATATATTTGAGGTGATTTTATGAAAGCTGTCAGCACATTGCCTGAGGGTTACAAAGAAATTTATGCGATCGACCTTCAAAAGGATAAGAAGATGTCTGTGATTGTGAACCTGATCGCGGCATTGATCGCAGTTGCAATGGTGGTGCCAATGCACTTTGTGAATTCAATTCTCTATCTATTCGATATGAGCCAGGGAATGGTACAATATTGCATTCGCTTCGGTGCAATCCTGGTATTGATGGTTGTCTATATGGTTCTGCACGAGCTGGTCCACGGTATCGCAATGAAACTCTGCGGCACTAAAAAGATAAAGTACGGCTTTACTGGAGTCTACGCCTTCGCAGGCAGCGATGATTATTACGATAAGAAATCCTACATATTCATTGCTCTTGCGCCTGTAGTGCTATGGGGCGTTGTTTTGGCTGTTATCAATCCCATTGTTCCAGCCGATTGGTTTTGGGTCGTTTATTTCATTCAGGTTATGAATATTTCCGGCGCTGCCGGTGATCTGTTCGTTACTGTTCGCTTCTCCCGTTTTCCCAGCGATATTTTTGTCCGGGATTACGGTGTTGGGATGAAGGTATATTCCAAAGAGTGAACGAAGGCAGGCGTGGCATCTTAAATATGATCTTGCTTTTTGACAGTTACCTTATTGTTTGCGCCTACTGCCGCGCTGGTCAGCCTTACAACTATGCAGGGATGTAAATTGCATCCCTGCATTTTCTTATTTAGAGTGGGGGAGAACGGGAAAGTATGTAGTGTTTATAGGGTGAAAATTATAATAGAAGTATTTATTTTTATTGCGTTCCGATATTGTGTATGGTACAATTGTAATGGATAATGGAAAAGTCCGTATATTCAAGGAGGATTATATATGAAGAGATTCCCCAAGCTTCTGGCAGCATTGCTGATCATTGCGTTGTTTGTTGGCGTATGCTCCACCGTATCGCTTGCAGCTGACCTGAAGGAAGTAAGACTGACGGTTGATCAGCTAAAGGTCGGCTATTACAACAATACCGACCTGACCGGTGATATTGTCCTGCACTGCGCAAACTCTGATGTCACCAAGGAAACCAAAAACCTGGTGGACAATAAATCCTATCCCTACTATTGGAGCAAGCCCTATGTCTTTGATGACCTTAAGGCATTTGGCGGCAGCAAAGTGCCTGCAATCCTGATTGATGTGGCCAACGGCGGCGAGGGCGTCAACATTTCAGGCTATGAGATGTTCCTCAGAGAATACCTCGATTGCATCCCTTACAGCTTTGAAATTCAGGCAACTACATCTGCAAATTCCAATCAATGGATCAAGATTTTTGAAGACACGGATACCGCACCCGATTGGAATGAAGATGAATATCATTGTGAGTTTAATGAGGTAACAGTCTACAAGGTTCGCATTCTGTTTTATGACATCGGTGAGGCGGATGTGGCCAATGATACTGCTGATGCATACGTACCTCTGCCCACCAATACCACGCGACTCTCCTTGTCTGAGATCAATTTGCTGACCAAGAGAGAGGCAACCACCACGCCTACCCAGGCACCCACTCAGGCACCTACCGAGATGGCAACCAGACCTGGAATTGCGATTCCTACTGTAGCACCAACGCAGGCACCCACTGCAGCGCCTACTCAGGTACCTACTGCTGCCCCCACTGAGGCGCCGACTGTAGCGCCTACCCAGGCGCCTACTGCTGCCTCTACTGAGGCGCCGACCGCAGCACCTACGCAGGCACCCACCGAGGCACCTACTGCAGCGCCCACGCAAGAAGCAACTGTTGCACCGACCACACCCACTACTCCCACCGAGACCACACCGGTGGAGACCACCACTCCTGCTGATGCGACCGAGCCCACGGTTGCGCCCACTGAAGCGCCCACCGAGCCTGCGGTGATCACCACCGTACCGGCAACTGCACCTGCAAGCGCTCCCAGCACCAACATCGGAGCAGGGGAGGAGCCTGACAATACTGCAACTATCATCATTATTGTTGCGATTGTTGCAGGGGCAGCGATAGCCGGCGGCTCTGTGTTCTTCATTCTTAAGAAAAAACGCGGATAATTCGGATAATTTTATTTAGAAGACAAAAAAAGTGTTGCAATATTTTGCACATTATGCTATTTTTGTATTCGTAGATTATTACATATAGGGAAAACCTTGTTGTAAGTATTTAAGGAGGATTAAAAAATGAAAAGATTCCCCAAGCTGATTGTTACCCTTTTGCTGTTGGCAATGGTAATCGGCATTTTTGCAGCTATGCCTGTTGCGGCTGCTAGCGATTATCAGGTCTATAGAATCAAGTCCGCGCAGATCACTGTTGGTTACTATCCCGACTTGTCTATGACCGGCGAGCCTGTCAAGAATAGCGCAAACCCGATCTATACGAAAGAAGTCGCATGCTTGATCGACAATGATAACAACTCCGCTTTCTGGAGCACTCCCTTTAAGTTCAAGGACTTTAAGGATCAGGGTGGTACTAAGGTTCCCGTTGTTCTGATCGATGTTGCCAATGGCGGCGAGGGCGTAGCTATTTCCGCCTATGATATGCGCCTGAGATCCTACTTTGACTGCATGCCCTTGCACTTCGAGCTGCAGGCAACTACCTCTGCCGGTTCCGACAACTGGACCACCCTTGTTAAGAAGAGTGGCCTGACTTGGGATTCCATCTCTCAGCGTTTTGAGTTCCCCGAGACTACTGTTTACAAGGTTCGTATTCTGTTCTATGATATTGGCGATGCTAATATCAGCGACGACAGCGGTATGTACGAAACTCTGCTGGGCGACGAGACTCGTTTCTCCCTGGCTGAGATCGACCTGCTGCAGAAGAAGGAAGGCGACAGCACCGGCAACACCGGTACTACCCCTAAGCCCACCACTCCCGGTGGCCAGGGCACTACCCGTCCCGGCATTCTGTTCCCCACCAAGCCTGTAGGCGGCCAGACTACCACCCAGCCTGCCACCAAGGCTCCTACCCAGCCTGCTACCAAGGCTCCTACCCAGCCTGCAACCCAGGCTCCTACCAAGGCTCCTGGCACGCAGACCACTACTCCTGCAACCAAGGCTCCTACCCAGCCTGCGACCCAGGCTCCTACTAAGGCTCCTGGCACACAGACCACTACTCCCGTAGCTACCCAGCCCGGCACTGTAGCTCCCACCGAGCCCACCGGTACTGTAGATCCCAGCGCACCCACCGAGCCCACCGGCACCGTAGATCCCAGCGCACCCACCGAGCCCACCGGCACCGTGGATCCCAGCGCTCCCACCGATGAGCCCACTGAAGAGCCCACCGTAGCTCCCACTGTTGAGGCAACTGAGCCCGAGGCTACTACTCCTGCTACCGACAATGGTACAGAGGAGCAGCCCGACAACACCTGGATCATCATTGTTGCCATCGTTGCAGCAGCTGCCATTGCCGGCGGCGCAATCTTCTTCATCATCAAGAAGAAGAAAGGTTAATATACACTACATAATGCAGGGGTGCATTTTTGCACCCCTGCATATTGTGTTTTTAGTTAACAAAATAATAAAATTATCCATATAGATAAATTTATAAAAAACGCAAAAAAAGGGTTGCAATTTATTGCACAATATGTTATTTTTTACTATGGAGACCAAATTCCTTCAAGGGGGCACCCTTGGAAATTTACAAGGAGGTTTTTACATGAAGAAATTCACCAAACTTATCGGTATCTTCCTGGCTCTGTCACTGGTAATCGGCATGATTCCTGTTGTCGGCGCTGTTGATCCCGAGCCCACCGCTCCCGCTGCACCCACAGGTGCGATTCTGCAGGGAACTACCTACGAGGTCGTCTCTCCCACCAGAATCGAAACCAGCTTCGGCTACTACGAAGATGGCACCGGTGTTGACGAGGGCACATTTGTAGACAAGAATGATGGCTACTGCGTAACGGACGGCTGGTTTGGTCGTGCCGGTTACTCTGAGTGCACATCTGCAGATGGCCTGATTGCCCTCATTATGATGGTTGATGACATTGTCAACCTGGGCGGCATTGAGATCGTTTGCAAGGACGCTGCACACGCTGCCGCAAAGTTTGACATTCAGGTTTTGGGTGCTGCCGACTGGGAAACTGTTGTTACCGTCGACGCCAATCCCTTCACTGATTGCCTGACGCAGACCTTCACCTTTGACGCAGTTGAGACCGATACTGTCCGTATCCTGGTCCGTGAGGTTGCAACCAATGATCAGTGCTACTTCCACGAAGTAACTCTGCTCGAGGAACAGACCGGCAACCTGACCACTAAGCTGGATCTGACCGGCAAGATGAATAGCAACAACTTCCATGCCAATTATCCTGCTGCCGGCTTCGCTGACGGCGATAAGTCCAACTTTGTTTTGGGCTCGAACGCCATCTTCACCTTTGATGGCGCTACCGCTATCGATGGCTTCAATCTGTATCCTTACCGTAACGATTCCCACAAAGGCAACACTTTCGCTTCCAGTGTTACCATTAATGCTCAGAAGACCGAGGGCGGCGAATTTGAGACCATCGGCACCTTTGAGACCGGCTGGACTTCCGAACCTCCCACTGATGCTCTGTACGTAACCTTTGATCAGACCGTTATGGCTTATGCTGTTCAGGTTATCTTCGATGTTAACGCATACGTTTCTGAGTTTGAGCTGTTCCAGTACCAGCGCGAAGGCACTGAGCCCACTCCCACCGAGGAGCCCACTCCCGCTCCCACCGAGGAGCCCACTCCCGCTCCCACTGAGGAGCCCACTCCCGCTCCCACTCAGCCCGCTCTGCCCGGCAATACATATCTCCAGCTGATTCCCGAGTCTTCTCTGACTCCCTATGTCGGCGACTACGTTGACGGCAACTTCGAGACTCTGGTTAACCAGGATCCCGGCGAAGCTGCTTATCTGACCGACGTTGCTATCGGCTCTGCCGGCTGGATTGGTTCTCAGTCCACCTCCGGTGTCCAGGCTGCAGTTATCGAGCTGGGTGGCACCAAGCTGGTTGGCGGCGTTGAGCTGATTGCCAGACTAAATGACTACCTGACTCAGTTTGAGATCCAGGTCAAGACCACCAATGGCACTTGGGTAACTGTCAAGAATGTTACCGAAGATCCCTTCGATGGCTGCCGCAGTGTGATGTACACCTTTGACCCCGTTGAGGCTTCTGCTATTCGTGTGCTGTGCTATGCATGGTCCAGCAACCGTCCTATGCTGCAGGAAATCGCTGTTTACGAGGTTAAGACTGGTGTTATGATGGAGGTTGTTCCCAGCGGCGTTACCTCTCCTCAGGGCGCAGTGCTGGCTGAGACCACCGTTGACAATGTCATCGACGGCTTCCGTGGCAACTATACCTACGACTATTTCCAGACTCCTGCCACTGCTGCACAGCTGACCTTTGATCTGATTAAGGACGGCACCGGAAGCAGCATCAATAGAGTTGTCATCTATGCGTTTGCTACCGATAAGTATGCTCCCGCTTCTATTACTCTGACCCTTGAGACCGCTGAGGGTTTGGTTACTGTTTACAACGATGTTGCTTACACCAGTGGTGCAACCGATACCTTCATCCTGGATCTGGACCAGACTTACGGTGCATATTCTGCTATCCTGACTATTAACTCCACCCTCGCCAGCGAAGTGCTCCTGACTGAGGTTGACTTCTTCGGTAATGGCGAGCCCGTTGCTCCTCCCACTGTGACTCCCACCGAGCCCACCGGTCCTGTAGTTCCCAGCGCACCCACCGAGCCCGAGGTAACCGAGCCCGAGGCAACCGAGCCCGAAGCAACCGAGCCCGAGGCAACCGAGCCCGAGGCAACCGAGCCCGAGGCAACCGAGCCCGAGGCAACCGAGCCCGAGGCAACCGAGCCCCAACCCACTACTGCTCCTATCGGCAATACCTGGCTGGATCTGATTGGTGAGTCCACCATTACTCCCGCTGTTGGTTATTTCGTTGGTGAGGACTACACCACCCTGACTGACATCAATAATGATGAGTCTCCGCTGCTGACCAATGCAAACGTTGGCAACGATACCTGGATCAATGGTAATGACTTCACCAACTCCGTACCTGCTGGCAAGACCCCCGGTGCTATCCTGGACTTGGGTGCTAATAAGCTGATTGGTGCTCTGGAGCTGGTTGGTGCCGCTGGTAAGCGCATCACTGCATTCGACATTGCTATTCTGGATGCCAATGGCGTTTGGCAGGATGTTTACACCACCACCGACGCTCCCTATGTTGGTAGCACCCTGAAGGTTGTTCTTGACAATCCTGTAGAGGGTTCCAAGATTCGCCTTGTAATTCACGACTGGTCTGATGCTCATCCCGTTCTGAAGGAAATCTTTGTTTACGAGGCAAAGACCACCGATCCTCTGGTTAAGGTTCCTGTAGCCAACATCTCCGCAACCCAGGAGCCTGTTATTCCTGCGCAGGGTATTGAGAACATTCTCAATGGCGATAAGTTCAGCTACTACCAGATTGGACCCGGCAATATGCCCGTGGCTATCAACTTCGATGTCACCAATCCTGACGGTACTGCTACCAATGTCAGCAGAATGAGAATCTTTGCATACGCTCACAATAAGTATGCTCCTGGCGAAATCGTTGTTGAGGTTAAGACTGCTAACGAGCCCGAGACTTGGGAAACCGTTTACACTGGTACTGCCTATACCGCAGGCCTGACCGATACCTTCACTCTGGACTTCGGTGCAACATATGCTGCATACGATGTCCGCCTGACTGTTAACTCCTTTATTGCCAACAACCTGATCCTGAATGAGGTTGAGCTGTTCGGCAATGGTGAGCCTGTTGCTCCTCCCGTTGTGGATCCCACCGATCCTACCGAGCCCGAGGCAACCGAGCCCACTCAGCCCACCGAGCCCGAGGAAGAGCCCGGCAATGACCTGGATTACTCCGAGCTGGAAGAGTCTCTGGCAATCCTGGAGACTATGGATCCCGCTGATTACACGGATGAATCCGTCGCTGAATTTAACGCTATCCTGGAGCAGGTAATGCTGGTTTATGCTGACGAGAATGCAACTCAGGAAATGATCGACGAGGCAACTGAGATGCTGCTGGCTGCTATGGAAGCTCTGGTTCCGATTGACGAGTCCGGCGACGAGCCCGGCGAGGATCTGCCTGAAGTTCCCGAGCTGCCCGGCGCACCTGATCTGACCGAGATCCAGGCTACAATCGACCGGATCTATGACCTGAATCCTGACCTGTTCACTGCAGAGTCTTACAAGAATCTGATTGCAGTTGTCAAGGAAGTCAACAAGATCCTGGCTAACGAGGACGGCTATACTCAGAAGATGATCGACAGCGCTAACGCTATGTTGATCGAAGCTCTTGAAGCTCTGATCCTGATCGACGGCGAAACTGATGTTCCCGGCGGCGAAGATCCCGATGAGGATCTGCCCGCACCCACCGGCGACATTGCTCTGGCTGTTCTGTCCGGCCTGATGAGCCTGTCTGCTGTTGGCGGCGCCGTGGTTATCGGCAAGAAGAAGTTCTTCTAATAGACTTCAATAACTAAAAAATGCGGCAGGCGGTTTACCGCCTGCCGTTATTTTATATTTTGCATGCAATAGAGGCCTCCCGTTTGGGAGGCCTTCCGTTTAGATTTGAGCGCCGATTTCCCTGATCTTATCCCGGATGGCAAGAAGATCCCGGAAGGTTTCCGGCCGCTTTGTAACGTCACGGAGCAGGGCAGAGGGGTGGTAGATCGCTGTGGTCCAAATACCGTTCAGCTGCACCCATTGTCCGTGCTCTTTTGTGATGCGGTAGTCCGGACGGATAAGCCGCATAGCGGAGATCCTGCCAAGACAAACGATGATCTTTGGCTTTATCAATGCAATTTGCGCCAGAAGAAAGTCGATGCAGGCATCCTGCTCGGCTTCCAGCGGATCCCGGTTATGGGGCGGACGGCATTTGACGATGTTTGCGATATAGCAATTCTTCTTACGATCCAGATCAATGATGGTCAGCATATCATCCAGCAGCTTTCCAGCAGGACCAACAAAAGGCTGACCCTGAAGATCCTCCTGCTCGCCGGGTCCTTCTCCGATAAAGAGAATATCGGAATCCTGGTTACCGACACCAAATACAACATGATTCCTGGTTTCGCAAAGTCCGCATCGGGTGCAACTGTGGCACGCCTGCTGCAATTCATCCCAGTTCATCATCAGTAGTTCCTCCGGCGGCTCATTCTTCTGCGGCGGCGCTTGGCACGCATTGTTGCGATTCGAACTGTGCGGATAACAAACAGAACAGCAAAGAAAAGTGCTACGATGCCTAGCATAATCAGCGCAATGGTGGCGATCAGTTTGCCGGCGCTGTCTTCGTGAAGGGATGCCGGCATATCCGGCTCAGGTTGGGGAGTATAAACATCAACAGCATTCATAGCCAAAAGGTCACTGCGTGCAATACACAGATCCCCATACCAAACTTCAACAAAGGTTATCTTTTGGCCGGCCTGCACCGGTGCGGTAATGGTGCCGACGCTGTCGGGATATACCCAGCGCAGCTGCTCGGAAGTCAGCTCGATAGGGAGGATGGCGTAGGCTTCGCTGGCAGGCGTTGTGACAAGATCGTTGCTGCCATTTACCACAGAATACTGGGAAAATGTCTGATTTTTGTGGAAAACCTGGCGATATTCAAACTTTCCGCAGGCATAATCCAGCAGCGCTTTCATTTCCTCAAAGCTGCCAAAGGCCTCCAAAATGTTGGGGTCCTCTTCGTTGTATACCGCTTCTGCACCCATCAAGACGGCCAGCAGTTCCATACCGCCGTCCTCTGCGGTAATTGCAAGACATCTGCCGTTTTGACCGTCCGTACCGGTCTTGCCGCCGATCACACGCTCGTCATAATAGCGCTTGGTGTAATCGTTGCTCATCATCCAGTTTGTGGTCATTACCTGACGTGCATCGGCCTTGTTGGTGGCAGGAACGGTATAGGTATCCGCATTGAAGAGCTTTACGAAAACCTCATTCTCCAGGGCAATATCAATGATGCGGCAGATATCTCTGGCGGTAGAATAGGCGGCTTCGTCATAAAGGCCGTGAGCATTGGTGAAATTGGTGCTCGTGCAGCCCATTTCAGAGGCTCTTTGATTCATTTTCGCAACGAATGCTTCCTGGCTGCCGGAAACCATCTCCGCCAGCACAGCGGCAGAGTCGCTGTCAGATGCGGCGATCATACAGTACAGCAGAGATTCCACGGAAACCTCTTCGCCGGGGCTGAACCGGGGCTTTACGGACACAACACCGATACCGACATCGTTCAGCGCAGAGCGGCTGACGGTAGCTGTGGCATTCAAGTCCAGATTTTCAATAGCGATCAGTGCTGTCATCAGCTTGACCATACTGGAGGGGTCGACCTTTTTGTCGGGCTCATAGTTGTAGATCATTGTATCGCTGTTTCGCTCATAAAGCACAACCGCCTTCGCGGTGTCCAGCATCTTTGCGCTGCCGTCCAATGCCTTTTGGGCATCAACACTATGGCAGCCGCTGCCCACGGATGCATCCGGCTGGGCGAAAACCGCGCCTGCCATTGCGGATATAAAGAGCACAAAGCTCATAAAAAGACAAATAACTCTGACTTTTTTCATTTTTCTACCTCAATATTTGTACACCGGACTTGTCCGGAGGGGAATTATTGTGTATTATTATATCAGTTTATCGTATCTTAGTCAATGCGGGAGGTGAGCGAATATGAAAAATCAAGCCGTATGGACATTGCTGATCGTGATGATCATATTTGCCTCGATCCTGATCGGCTTCTTCCTGGGTCGCAATACCGGAAGGGCTGAAATCCAAATTTCAAAGTTACCGCAGGCAACATCTGCTGTCGGTGCGACCCAGCCGGCAGATAAAATCAACATCAATACCGCAGATGTGGAGGCTTTGCAGAAGCTGCCCGGCATCGGCCCGGCGCTTGCTCAGCGAATTGTGGATTTTCGCAATGAAAACGGTCCCTTCCAAACCGTTACGGAGCTGACAAGAGTAAGCGGCATCGGCGTGGAGAAGCTAAATCAAATCCTGGATTATATTACTGTGTGAGGATGATATTATGAAATTTGTTTCCTGGAATGTAAATGGCCTTCGTGCCTGCGTGCAGAAAGGCTTTTTGGAGCGCTTTGCGGAGCTGGATGCGGACTTTTTCTGCCTGCAGGAGACCAAGCTGCAGGAAGGCCAGATCGAGCTGGAGCTACCCGGTTATGAGAAATACTGGTGCTATGCCGAGAAGAAGGGCTACTCCGGCACGGCAATCTTTACCCGGCATACGCCAATCAGCGTGTGCCGTGGAATCGGCGTGGAGGAGTTGGATAACGAGGGCAGAGTGATCTGCCTGGAATATGCGGATTTTTACCTGGTCTGCTGCTATACGCCCAATGCCCAGCGGGAATTGGCCCGGATCGATCACCGGATGCGCTGGGATGAGGCCTTCCGCCAATATCTGCAGGCATTGGATCAGAAGAAGCCGGTGATCATTTGCGGTGATCTGAATGTGGCGCATCAGGAGATCGACCTGAAGAATCCAAAGTCCAACCGTGGCAATGCCGGCTTTTCCGATGAAGAGCGTGAGAGCTTTACCAAGACCCTTGCGCTGGGCTTTACGGACACATTCCGCCACCTGAATCCGGATGTGACCGATGCCTACACCTGGTGGAGCTATATGTTCAACGCACGCAAGAACAACGCCGGCTGGCGTATTGACTATTTCCTGGTTTCGGATCGGATTAAGGATTGGATCCAGGAGACGCCCATCTACGCTGACATTATGGGCTCGGATCATTGCCCGGTGGGGCTGAAATTGGCAGATTTTTAGGAATCTAGTTGACATTTCCCAACTTTATGGTAGAATAACTACGATATGCAAAGACAAAACGAAAACCAAGCACTTTCCGGTGATTTCAGCGAGAGGGGATAGGGTGTGAGCCCCTTGATCAGCGCAGTGCAAGCCATTTTCGTGTCGCCCGGGATGACCGGGACGGGCGCTCCCGTTACAGAGCGGCTAAGATATCCCATCCGGGATAATTAGGGTGGTACCGCGATTCATCTCGCCCCTATGTTGTTAGGGGCGAGTTTTATTTTGTATTATTTTTTGGAGGTTTTTCCTATGAGTCATAAACCCTTTGGCGTAAACGAGCTGCGCGAAATGTTCCTGCGCTTCTTTGAATCCAAGGAGCATCTGCGCCTGAGCAGTTTCTCCTTGATCCCGCAGAACGATCAGTCTCTGCTGCTGATCAACTCCGGTATGGCACCGATGAAGCCCTATTTCTAGGGAGAAGTGGAGCCCCCTCGCCGCAGAGTTTGCACCTGTCAGAAGTGCATCCGTACCGGCGATATCGAAAACATCGGTAAGACTGCACGCCACGGCACCTATTTCGAGATGCTGGGCAACTTCTCCTTCGGTGATTATTTCAAGAAGGAGTCTCTGCAGTGGAGCTGGGAATTCCTGACCAGCCCCCAGTGGGTCGGACTGGAGCCTGAGCGGATGTATCCCACCGTTTATGAAAACGATGATGAAGCTTGGGATATTTGGACCAAGGTTATCGGTGTTCCCGAAGAGAGAATGACCCGTTTGGGCAAGAAGGACAACTTCTGGGAGCACGGCGCAGGTCCTTGCGGCCCCTGCTCTGAGATCCACTATGACCGTGGCGAAGAGTACGGCTGCGGTAAGCCCGATTGCCGTCCCGGCTGCGATTGCGACCGGTTTATGGAGGTCTGGAACAACGTTTTCTCCCAGTTTGACAACGATGGCAACGGCAATTACACCGAGCTGATTCAGAAAAATATCGACACTGGTATGGGCCTGGAACGTTTGGCAGTTGTCTGCCAAGGCGTTGACAGCCTGTTCGATGTGGATACCGTTATGAACATCACCAACAAGGTCACGCAGCTCACCGGCGCCTCCTATGGCCAGAGCTATAAGACTGATGTTTCCCTGCGTGTGATTACTGACCACGTTCGTGCATCCACATTTATGATTGCCGATGGCGTTCTGCCCAGCAATGAGGGCCGGGGCTATGTTCTGCGCCGCCTGTTGCGCCGTGCTGCCCGTCACGGCAAGCTCTTAGGCGTCAATACTCCTTTCCTGTATGAGGTTGTTAAGACCGTTGTTCAGGAGAATGAGTCCCACTATGCTTACCTGCGTGAGCGTGCGGACTATATCATCAAGGTTGTCAAGGTGGAGGAAGAGAACTTCGCACGGACCATTGATACCGGTATGCGTATCTTCGGTGTGAAGCTGGCGGAGCATAAGGCTAAGAGTGAGACCGTGTTCTCCGGCGAGGATGCGTTCCTGCTGGCGGACACCTACGGTTTCCCCATCGATCTGACCGCTGAAATGCTGGAAGACGAGGGCATGAGCGTGGATATGGACAAGTTTGCTGCCTGCAGAGAAGAGCAGCGTGTCCGTGCCCGTGAGGCTCGCAAGGCACTGGGCGACTTGGGCTGGGCTGGTATCGACCTGGGTCTGGACAAGAATCCCACTACCTTTGTTGGTTATGAGCAGTATACCTGCGAAGCCAAGGTTTTGGCTGTCTGCATTGGTGACGAAGTTTCCGGCTCTATCGCCGGTGGCGAGAGCGGCATCCTGGTGCTGGATCAAACACCCTTCTATGCCGAAATGGGCGGCCAGGTGGCTGACCACGGTGTAATTATGATTGGCGAGAGCCGCTTCAAGGTCACCAATGTCCAAAAGGACAAGGGTGGCAAGTATCTGCACTATGGTAAGCTGAATGCCGGCACCATTAAGGTTGATGATATCGTCTGCGCAAGCATTGATGTGGAGCGCCGCAAGGCAATTATGCGTGCCCACTCCGCAACCCACCTGCTGCAGAAGGCGCTGACCGCTGTTCTGGGCGATCACGTGCATCAGGCCGGCTCTTTGGTTGAGCCTGACCATCTGCGTTTCGACTTTACCCACTACAGCGCAATGACGCCCGAGGAATTGGCTAAGGTGGATGCCATTGTGCAGAATGCTGTTCTGGATGGCTACGAGGTTGTTACCCGTGAGATGGCAATTGATGATGCCAAGCAGATGGGCGCAACCGCCCTGTTCAGCGAAAAATACGGCGATACCGTCCGTGTTGTCAATATGAGCGGCTTCTCCATTGAGCTGTGTGGCGGCACCCATTTGAGCAATACCGCTAAGGTTGGCCCGTTCTTTATCATCAGCGAGGGCAGCGTGGCTTCCGGCGTGCGCCGTATCGAGGCAATTACCGGTAAGCTGTGCCTGGACGAAATGCAAAAGGACCGTGAAAAGCTCTATACGGCAGCGGCTATGCTGAAGGCGAAGCCTGCAGAGCTGGGTGATAAGATCCAGGGCCAGATCGATGAGATCAAGGCCCTGAAGCGTGCGATTGAGGTCTTTAAGGCAAAGGAGAATGCCGGTGAGATCGACCGCTTCCTGTTCGGTGCCCACAATGTTGGCGGCCTGAAGGTCATCACCGCTGTGATCGCCGATGCGGATGCCGGCAAGCTGCGTCAGATGGGCGATCTGATCCGTGATAAGGAGCCCAATGGAGTTGCTGTGCTGTCCAGCGTGTCCGGTGAGAAGATCACATTCCTGGCTGTCTGCGGTAAGGATGCCGTGGCAAAGGGAATTAAGGCCGGTGACCTGGTGAAGCTGGTCTGCACCGCTTGCGGCGGCAGCGGCGGCGGTAAGCCTGACTCTGCTATGGGTGGCGGCAAGGACGCTTCTCAGGTGGATAACGCACTGGCTATGGTGGACGATTTCGTTCAATCCAAGCTGAACTGATTTCATTAAGGCGCTGCATTTCTTGCAGCGCCTTTTTAAGAAGGGAGTAGTCCAATGCGGAAAGTGATGTGGCTTACTGTCGGCTTTGGCGGTGCTTGCGTATGCGGTGCATATTTCTATAATCCGTGGCTGCTCCTGATTGCGGTTGGATTCTTGCTGCTGGCAGCGATCAGCTTTGTGCTGATACACTGGAAGTCCGGCTTTCGTATCGTTACGGCTATTTGTTTGGGCGCTGCGTTGGGTTTCAGCTATTTTAATGTTTTTGACCTGGCTGTGCTGCAAAATGCCCGGCAAATGGATGGCAAAACGGAATCTATTACCATCGAAGTGGCTGATTATAGCTATAAGACGAATTATGGTGCTGCTTTCGATGGCAGAATCCAATTGAGCGACAGCAGCGTCAAAGTGCGGGTATATATCAATACGACAACGCAATTGGCACCGGGTGATCTTATTACGGGGGAGTTTCGCTTCCGTACGAATTTGCGCCAAAGTGAGGATTGGCTGAACTATGCCGGAAAAGGGATATATTTGACGGCGTACCAAAGCAGCGACAGCGTGCAAATAGAACATTCACAGCCCGAATGGTCCCATTATCCTGCTATTTGGCGGGATAATCTGAAGAATATGATTCGAAATGCATTTCCGACGGATGTGGAAAGCTTCGCCCGGGCGCTTTTGTTGGGTGATACCAGTGGCATCGACTATGAAACCAATACAGCGCTGAAGGTCAGCGGCATCCGTCACGTAATTGCAGTTTCCGGCTTGCATGTGTCTATCGTTTTTGGCCTTATCTATTTGCTTGCTGGCAAAAAGCGATTCTTAACGGCACTGATCGGAATCCCGGCGGTGATCGTATTTGCCGCACTTTCCGGCTTTACACCGTCTGTCACAAGAGCCTGCATAATGCAGATCCTGATGATGCTGGCGCTGCTGTTTGACAAAGAATATGATCCACCCACAGCGCTTTCCTTTGCGGTGCTGGTGATGCTGATTGCCAACCCGATGACCATCGGCTCTGTCAGCTTCCAATTGTCGGTTGCTTGTATGATCGGTATATTCGCATTTGCCGACAAAGTCTATAATTGGCTGATTGGCTCGCCATATTTTGGCAGGGGAAAGGGAAAGCTGTCCACATGGATTTGTGGCTCGATATCCGTTACCTTAAGCACAATGGTTACAACGACACCCTTGACAGCGTACTACTTTGGTACGGTGAGCATCATTGGTGTTGCAACCAATCTGCTTACGCTGTGGGCAATCACCATCATTTTCTATGGCATTATGCTTGTATGTGCGTTGGGCTATATCTATTTGCCGCTAGCACAGTTTCTTGGTGGCGTGCTGGGGTGGCTGATTCGCTATGTCACGAGCGCAGCCACTATTATGAGTACCGTGCCGATGGGTGCGGTGTACACAAAAAGCATCTATATCGTGATTTGGCTGATATTTGCCTATGTGCTGCTAGCGATCTACCTGCTGATCAGGAGAAAACCGGCGATGCTGTTCGCCGGACTTGTGCTGACCGGACTGTTTGCATCCGTAGCACTATCCTGGGTGGAGCCGCTGATGGATGAATGCAGAGTCACAATGCTGGATGTAGGGCAGGGACAGGCAATTCTGCTGCAAAGTGAGGGTAAGAACTTCCTGGTAGACTGCGGTGGTGACTATGATGAGGGCGCTGCCGATATGACTGCAGAAACCTTACTGTCGCAGGGAATCTATACGCTGGACGGCGTGATCCTGACCCATTATGACGCTGACCATGCAGGCGGCGTACCGCACCTGCTGACCCGGGTTGCAACAGAAAATCTCTTCCTGCCCCACGCGGAGGACCCGGACGATGTATGCGGGAAATTGCGCAATGCTTCAAATGCAACGATGCATTCCGTCCGGGAGGATGTTAAAATCCGCTACGGCAACGCAGAAATTACGATTTTTGCTCCGGTTTCTTACAATTCCGGCAACGAAAGCAGTATGTGTGTCTTGTTCCAAACGGAAAACTGTGATATACTAATCATAGGTGATCGCAGCGAAAAGACGGAAAGGCTGCTGATTCAGCGCCACGAGCTGCCGCAACTGGATGTGCTGGTGGCGGGGCATCACGGTGCAAGAACATCCACAAGCGTGGAATTGCTCCAAGCGACGAATCCGGAATATGTGTTTATTTCCGTCGGTGAGGATAACCCTTACAGGCACCCGGCACAGCAGACCATTGACAGAATTCTTGAATTTGGCTGCAAGATTCTTTGTACCGACGAAAGCGGTACGGTTATTTTCAGGAGGTGATACTATGGCAAAACAGGAGAATACGAATGCCCTGCAGGAGCTGAAGGCTGCCATTAAAGCAAAGAAGCCGGAGCGGCTCTATTTCTTCCACGGCGAAGAGATGTTTTTGCTGCGGTATTACCTGGAGCAGATCAAGAAGATTTTGATTGATGAACTGACGGAATCCTTCAATTTCCACCGCTTCACCAATGAGACCTTCGAAATGCAGGACTTTGCTGATGCTGTTGAAAATCTGCCAATGATGGCTGAGTATACAATGGTGCAGGTGGATGATATTGACCTGTTTAAGCTGGCAGAAGCGGAGCGCAACAAGATCATTGAGATCATTAGCGATATTCCCGACTACTGCACTGTGGTATTTACTTACGAAACGGTGGCCTGGAAGCCGGATAAGCGTCAAAAGGCGCTGTATGAGGCGGTAAGTTCTAACGGTAAGATCGTGGAATTTGCCAAGCAGGATCAAAGAGAGCTGATTACCTGGATCGGTCGCCATTTTGCTGCGCTGCAAAAGCGAATCACGCCGGATCTGTGCGCTTATCTGATCGACATCACCGATGGCACAATGACCTCTCTGCGCAGCGAGATCAGCAAGATCGCATCCTATTCGGGTGCAGATGATATCTGTAAGGCTGATATTGATGCTGTGACAGAGCCTGTTCCCGATGCTGTGGCCTTCCAAATGGCCAGCGATATCAGCTCCGGCAGATATGACGGTGCGATCCTGAAGCTGCAGCAGCTTCTGAAAATGCAGGAAGAGCCTTTGAACCTTCTTGGTACTATTGGCTCCCATTTCCGCCGCATTGCCGTCGCAAGAACGCTGCTTGACAACGGCAAAAATGCGTCTGATCTGATGAAGCTGTATTCTATGACGGATTACGCTGCCCGCAAGACGATGGAATCTGCCCGCCGTTTCTCGAGCGCATTTTGCAAGCGATCTTCCGAGCTGATTCTGGAAACAGACCGCAAGATCAAGACCTCCTTTGACACGCCGGAGCGGCTGCTGGAGATGCTGATTTTGCAGCTGGCGCAGGAGGCATCACGGTGATCAAGATTCGGGAAGCCATCGTGGTGGAAGGCCGCTACGATAAAAATACACTGGCGCAGATCGTGGATGCGCCGATTTTGGAGACTGCCGGTTTCGGCATTTTTAAGGATAAAGAGCAGCTTGCCTTTCTGCGCAAGGTCGCGCAGCAGCGTGGGCTGATTGTATTTACGGATTCCGACGGAGCCGGATTTCTGATCCGCAATCACATAAAAGGCGCCATTGACCCACAGTATTTGAAGCACGCATATATTCCAGATATTTTCGGCAAGGAGCGCCGGAAGGCAACCGCCGGAAAAGAGGGCAAGCTGGGCGTTGAGGGAATGAAACCCGAGATCCTTGTGGAGGCGCTGCGGCGCGCAGGAGCCACCTTTGAGGATGAGGATAGTCCTGCACCCCGGAACATCACAAAGCTGGATCTGGTGGAGCTGGGGCTGTCCGGTGGCAAGGACAGCGGCGAAAAACGCAGGAAGCTGCTGAAAAAGCTGGAACTGCCGGAGCGTATGAGCGCAAATGCAATGCTGCAGGCGCTGAATTTGTTGTATACAATAGATGATCTGCGCCAACTGGTGCAATCAGGAGAGTTGTAATGGTAGACATTTCGGTTAAAAATATAACCAAGTTTTTTGTGATAGTTGAGAACCTGCTGGAGGATCTTACCTTTGTCATCCAGGAAGGGGAGTGCGTGGCGATCCTCGGCAGAAACGGCTGTGGAAAAACCACGCTGCTTCGCATTCTTACCGGCGAGATGGATTATGACGAGGGCGAGGTCTATGTCAATCCCAATAAGCGCCTGGGTCTGATCTCTCAGATTCCCGTATTTCCGGAAGGCTATACGGTAGAGGATGTGTTGCGCTGCGCCTATAAGAATTTGGCGCAGATCAAGACGAAAATGGAAAAGCTGGAGCAGGAGATGGCACTGGGCGCCACCTCTGAGCAGCTTCGCCTGTATGATAATCTTGCCAACCAATTCCAATCCGGCGGCGGCTATGAGATGGATGTTGAAGTGGATAAGGTCTGCAACGGCCTGGGTATTACTGCTCAGCAGCGCGTTCAGATATTTGATAGCTTGTCCGGCGGTGAAAAGACACGGGTCAATTTGGCACGGCTGCTGCTGGAAAAGACCGATATTCTGCTGCTGGACGAGCCTACCAACCATCTTGATCTTCGCAGCGTGGAGTGGCTGGAAGGCTATATCAATGCCTTCAAGGGTACGGTGCTGGCCATCTCCCACGATCGTTTTTTCCTGGATCGTGTAGCAGATCGGGTTATCGAGATCGTAGACGGTCACGCGCAATTCTATTCCGGTAACTATTCGTTCTATATCGAGGAAAAGCAAGCCCGTTTCGATCTGCAGATGAAGCAGTATGAGCAGGAGCAGGCAAAGCTTCGGCAACTGGGCTTCACCGTGGAACGGATGAAAGGTTGGGGCATCAACAACCGAACCTTGTACCGCCGGGCGATGTCCATCCAGCACCGTATGGAACGGATCAGAAAGACGGAAAAACCCAAAACCGAGCGCAAAATGCAAGCCAGCTTTGCGCAGAAGGACTTTTCCGGAGATTTGGTGTTTAGAACAAGGAATTTAGGCAAAAGCTTTGGTGACCGGGAGCTTTTCCGGGATGTGGAGCTTTTGGTGGAAGCCGGCGAGCGCATCGCCATCGTGGGTGATAACGGCACCGGCAAGACCACATTCCTCAAATGTTTGCTGGGGGAAGAGGGTTGCACCGGCAAGATTCAATTCGGCCCTACAGTAAGATGGGGTTATTTGCCGCAGATCATTCACTTTGCCCATCCGGAACGCACGCTCTATGACACGATGCTCTATGAGAAGGATTGCTCTCCTCAGGTCGCACGAGACCGACTTGGCGCTTTTATGTTCCAGGGGGAAGATGTGTTCAAAACAGTAAAAACCCTCTCCGGTGGCGAGCAGAGCCGTCTGAGGCTGTGTATGCTGATGGACGAGAAGATCAATATGCTTGTGCTGGATGAGCCGACTAACCATCTGGACATCGCATCCCGGGAGTGGGTGGAGGCCGCCATCGAGGAATTTGACGGTGTGCTGCTGTTCGTATCTCACGACCGGTACTTTATCGAGAAGTTTGCAGAGCGCATTTGGGAACTGAAAGATGGTATGATTCGTGATTTCCGCTGTGGTTATGCAAAATATCGCTCTATTTTGGAGCACGAAGCGGCTGCGCAGCAGCCGGAACTGCCGATTCCCAAGCCCAAAAAGGAAAAGCCAAAAGGCGGCACCAAGGATATGGACAAGCTGGTCCGTCGCTTGGAGCGTGAGATCGAAAAGCAGGAGCAGCTGATTGCAGAGCTGGATGCTAAGATCGAGGCTGCAGCTGCAGACTATGTGGAGCTGACCCGGCTTTTGCAGGAAAAGGAAACCCAGGAAGCAGCACTGATGGAGCTGATGGAAGCTTGGGAGAATGCCCAGGAGGGTTGACACCCGGTGACGGTTGTTCTATAATAGCGAAAGATCAAATAAAGGAGCGAATATCTATGAGTTCTTGTAATGGTAATTGCAGCAGCTGTAGCAGTGCAGATTGCGGCGATCGCAAGAAGGAAAGCCTGCTGGCAGAGCTGAATCCCAAAGCCAGCGTGAAGAAAGTAATTGCTGTTGTGTCCGGCAAGGGCGGCGTGGGCAAATCCACGGTGACCTCGATGCTGGCAGTGGCAATGGCCCGCAAGGGCAAGCGTGTCGGCGTGCTTGATGCCGATATCACCGGCCCGTCCGCACCCACTGCGTTTGGCGTGCGTGAGTGCCAGGGCGCAAGCGATGATGGCCTTTATCCTGCATTGACCCGGGGCGGTATTCAGGTAATGTCTATCAATCTTCTGCTGGAAGATCCCGGCGACCCCGTTGTTTGGCGTGGTCCGGTTATCGCCGGTGCTGTCAAGCAGTTTTGGACGGATGTGATTTGGGAAGATGTGGACTATATGTTCGTGGATATGCCTCCCGGAACAGGTGATGTACCGCTGACGGTGTTTCAGAGTCTGCCGGTGGATGGTATCGTGATCGTAACCAGCCCTCAGGATCTGGTCAGCATGATCGTGTCCAAGGCTGTTAAGATGGCAAATATGATGGGCATTCCCGTGCTGGGCTTTGTTGAGAATTACAGCTATCTGCAGTGCCCGGATTGCGGCAAGAAGATCTCCGTCTTTGGCGAGAGCCACCTGGAGGAGATCGCCGCTAAATTCGGCCTGCCGGTGCTTGCACGGCTGCCTATTGACCCCGCCGTTGCTGAGGCTTACGACAATGGCCTGATGGAAACTGTGGCAACAGATGCCATCAGCGGCGTTGTAGACGCGATTGAAAAAATGTAAAAGAAATCACCCACTTGCGAAAACGCAAGTGGGTGATGTGTTTTAGAAGATCTTACCGATCAGCCACCACAGAAGCAGCAGAATGATCAGCAGCGGAATATACACTACCAGCGCAGAGGAGGCAATGTACACCGCAGCGATGCCAAGATAGTGCATCAGAGCCACGATACCGGCAAGAATTGCAGTAGTCAGTACTGCTTTGCTGATCTGCTTGCCGATGATATTGGCGAAGAAGAAGGTGTACAGTGCGCCGATAACCGGATTAACGGTGCTGAGCACAAGACCAACCAGCAGCTTCAATGCGCCAACCAGCAGCATCACGACCAACAGGCCCAGCAGAACAACAGGTGCCCAGGTCAGCAGGCCCTCGGGCAGGAATGCTGCCAAAATTGCGTTGGCAATCAGGTGCAGCACCATAGCGATAATGACGGACAGACACCGGAAGAAGAACCAGGTGAAAATGTTCTTTCCCGTTGGCAGCCAGCTATCAGCCAAGTTGGCAACGAATGCCAAAATGATCATCGTCAGAAGCTGATTGCAAATCAGTGGGTATTGGCCCTTGTCATAGATCAAGAAGCGCAGATAGTCACCGTCAATTTTGACAAACGGCAGGGGAGACAGCAGAAACTGCAGATCAACACCCAAAGAGTGGATCACGATGGTGATCACATAGATGAACAAAATTGCGATGGCAGAGGAAACAGACCGGCTCAGCACAGATCCCTTGCCAAAGACAAAACGGCCCAGCAGACCGAAGATCACAAGACCTGCGATCAAAAACAGTGCCATTTTCAAGAAGGATTCAACCTGAAAGCCTTCCGGAAGGATGCCTTGCAAGTAGGTAATGATAGCTTCCATAGATAACCTCCGATGAATAGGGAAAACAGCCGCCAAGAAATGGCGGCTGTATTATGTTGAAGAATGAAATTACTTCAGCTCAGCCTCAGCGCCAGCTTCCTTCAGCTCAGCGACCAGCTTCTCAGCATCTTCCTTGGAGATGCCTTCCTTCAGGGTCTTGGGAGCGTTATCAGCGATCTCCTTAGCTTCCTTCAGGCCCAGGCCGGTAGCAGCACGGATAACCTTGATAACGTTCAGCTTGGAAGCGCCGGCAGACTTCAGAATGACGTCGAACTCGGTCTTCTCTTCAACCTCAGCAGCGGCAGCGCCAGCAGCGGGAGCAGCGACAGCAGCAGCGGCGGCAGAAACGCCAAAAACTTCCTCCAGAGTGTGAACCAGCTCGGACAGCTCCAGAACGGTCAGACCCTTAACTTCCTCAACGAGAGCAGTGATCTTTTCACTAGCCATTGTAATAGTCCTCCTAAATAATGTTTGTAGATTTTTGTGTTAGATGTGAATTACGAATGAATCAGGCTTCTGCAGGGGCCTCGGCGGGAGCGCCGCCTTCCTTCTGCACCCGGATCTGATCCAGGACGAAAGCCAGGCTGGAGATAGGTGCCAGGAAGGTACCCAGAACAGAAGCGACCAGAGCGTTCTTGCTGGGCAGCTCACCGAAGCCATTCAGGTCAGCAGCGGACAGGACGGAGCCTTCCACGATGCCGCCCTTGATAGTAAGGGTCTTCAGCTTGTTCTTCTTGGCAAACTCGCATACGATACGAGCGGGGGCGATGGGGTCGCCGGTGGTGGAAGCCATAGCGGTAGTACCGTTCAGAACTTCTGCGAAGTCGTAACCAGCATTCTTGGTTGCGAAATTGGTCAGGGTGTTCTTAACGACGGTATACTCGACACCAGCTTCACGGAACTGCTTACGCAGCTCGGTATCCTGAGCGACAGTGATACCCTTGTAATCGACAAAGACGACGGAAGTAGCTTCCTGGATCTTGTCGGTGAGGGCGGCAACGACTGCCTTCTTGCTCTCAAGAACCTTTGCGTTGGGCATGGATTTTTCACCTCCGAAAAATAAAAGTGTCTTCCTGCCAGAAGACAGAAAGACACGCAAAAAACGAAAATGTTAAGCGCACCTCGGCAGGATTTATGCTTTGCAGCACCTGCTGTCTTTGGCAACAGAAGAATATTATCATAGCTGCACAAAATTGTCAAGCATTATTTTACAAAAATCACGAAAAAGATTTGATTGACAGTAATTGCCAATTATGCGATAATAGTAGTAGAAAATCAAGAAAGAGGTGAGGAAAGATGGTAATTTCTGCGCATTTCTATGGCGGCGGTGTCTTTCCTTGCGAAAGGGTATCAAAAGCAAGCAAGTAAACGCGCACGAGCCGCCTATGGGTGAATCGTGCGCTTTTTGTTTTTGAGAGGAGGTTGCTATGAAAAATCTAAAGGTTAAGAAAACGATCATTATTGCCTTGAGTGTGGTAATCTTCCTCGGTCTTGCGATAGGTTTGTTTTCGTCTATAGCAACCTTTAGTCCGGCTCTGATCACCTACAGGGAACAGAAGCAAATAGTGAATGATCTTCATAGTATCCGCAGTGATTTTAAGGCTAAGAAATGGTATGTTCCCGGTGAGCCTTATGCCTATTTCCGCTGTTATGGAAGGGAAAACGGATATATTCTTGTGTTCTGCTTTAATTGCACAAAAAACCTGGATTATAAAAATTCCGCAGATATTGACGGTGTTGTTTTTACCCACAGTCATAGTTTTTTGTTCTATGCCTACAAGGATGGGGAGTTTATTGATATAGCAGATGCCTATGAGCAGGGGCTGATCAGCAGGGCAGCGCTGATGAAGGCAAAAGAGTACCACGATCAATGCCAGAAGGAAATTGCAGCAGCCTGGGGAAAGTAAGGGAGGTCATTATGAAAAAACTTGCAATACTCCTGCTTGCTATGATATTATTGTTTACAGTTTGCGGCTGTCAAAAAGTGGTCTACAAGCCGGATCTGCCGGATGCAGATATCGAGAGCATCGAGAAAGCATATAAAGAAAAATTCGGGGAAGATATAGTTTGGTTTAACCCGGAAACCGGTTTGGGAGATCTTTTCTACATTGGAACAGACAGCGGTTATCTGCTCCTGATCGACAATGTGCCGAATATGGGCAGAGATGATGCGGTTCGTTATGGCAATGAGGACAGCCCCATCTATATGCCGGCCGCCAAACTTACCAGATCGTTGGATGATGGTATCCGCCTGGAGTGGATCATTAACGGAACGCAGTACTATGCCTTTAAGGATGGCGAGTTCATTGAGCTGCCGCAATTCTACCGGGATGGCGGCATTACCAAGGATGGTCTTGCCAAAGCAGTGCAGTACTATAACGATACATATTCAAAACTCGCAAGTAAATAAAAAGAAAGCGTAGATACATAAAGATGAAAAAGCTTTGGAATTTTATTAGAGGATTATTTTCCCTTGTGCTGATCCTGGCTGTGCTGGTAGCAGGCGGTGTATTTGGCATCAATGCCTATGTCAAGGACGTTGCTGCACCGCGTATTATCTCACCGGAAGCGGCGGCAGAGCTGGAGGATGTGGATTGCATCCTGGTGCTGGGTTGCCTTGTCCACAGTGATGGTGAGCCCAGCGATATGCTGGAGGATCGGCTGCAGCGTGGTGTGGAGCTTTACAAGGCCGGTGCTGCGCCAAAGCTGCTGATGAGCGGTGACCACGGCAGGGAAGACTATGACGAAGTGGCTGCGATGAAGCAGTATGCCATCTCTGCGGATGTACTGTCCAGCGATGTCTTTATGGATCACGCAGGCTTTTCTACTTACGAGAGCATTATCCGGGCAAGGGATGTGTTCCAGGCCAAGAAGATTATCATAGTGACCCAGGAGTATCATCTTTACCGGGCGCTGTATTTAGCGCAAAAGCTGGGCGTTGAAGCTTACGGCGTATCCTCGGACTACCGGGAATATTCCGGTCAGGCCGGCAGAGAATTCCGGGAGATTCTTGCCCGGGTCAAGGATTTTGCGTTCAGCTATCTTGAGCCGGAGCCCACATACGGCGGCGATGCAATCCCCATCAGCGGCAACGGCGACTTGACCAACGATGGCAAAACGGAATTTGTATAGGAATAGCAAAGACCAGGGGACGGAAGTTCCGGGGTGTTTTATCGCTTTCATTACAGGTACTTGGAAGTGGAGACCTTAACACCGGGGCCCATGGTGGAAGCCAGGGTGCAGGAGCGGATATACTGGCCCTTAGCTGCGGCAGGCTTAGCCTTAACAACAGCGGCAACCAGAGTGTCCATGTTCTCCAGCAGCTTCTCAGCACCGAAGGAAACCTTGCCGATGGGGCAGTGGATGATGTTGGTCTTGTCCAGACGGTACTCAACCTTACCAGCCTTGATTTCCTGAACGGCAGCGCCGACGTTGGGGGTAACGGTGCCAGCCTTGGGAGAGGGCATCAGACCCTTGGGGCCCAGAACCTTACCCAGACGGCCAACAATGCCCATCATATCGGGGGAAGCAACGACCACGTCGAACTCAAACCAGTTCTCCTTGGTGATCTTCTCAACCAGCTCCATGCCGCCAACATAGTCAGCGCCTGCAGCCTGAGCTTCCTCAACCTTAGCGTCCTTAGCGAAAACCAGAACGCGGCGAGTCTTACCGGTACCGTTGGGCAGAACAACAGCGCCGCGGACCTGCTGGTCAGCGTGACGGGAGTCAACACCCAACTTGATGTGCAGCTCGACGGTCTCGTCGAACTTTGCGGAAGCACCCTTCACAACCAGATCCAGGGCCTCGGCGGGATCATACTGAACAGAGCGGTCAATCACCTTCGCGCTCTCCTTATATTTTTTACCTCTAAAC
>JAZSCE010000069.1:0-11068 GCA_045602725.1 Faecousia sp.
GCGGTAACACCGCCGGCATTGATCGTTGCATTGCCCTCCAGCTTGCTGTATACCTTAGCACCGGTCTCGGCCTTCATCTGTGCGGGGGTCATTGTGCCACCGTACTTGCCAGTCTTGTCATGGAAGAAGATCAGGCCGTAGTCATCAGCGTTTTCGTAGTCTGCCAGTGCATTGGCTGCCTTATCACGCATGATCACTCTGACACGGACGCCCCAAGGCTCGATCAGCTTCATCTTGAAGGTAGTGCCGAATTTGTAGCCGGTGTTTCTGTCGCCCAGGCTGCCGGTATTGTCTGCGCCGGGTGCATAGGTGTTGCCCAGATCTGCATCCTCACCGCGCAGTGCGATAACAGCGTCCTTCAGCTCAATCATGCTGTTCAGAACGTTCTTTTCCTCAGCAGAAACAGTACTCTTATCCAGCAGAGAATTTGCAATCTCCATCAGCGTCTTTTCCTGAACGCTGGTGTAGTGCATCACACCGTTAGCGTCCATATAGTAGGCTGCCCAGTAGATACTCTGACCCAGATTATAGGAATACAAACCGTCGTAGAAGTCAAAGAACACCGTAGTTTCCGGATCACTGGAGCTGGGTTTGATCGCGCCCGATTCGGAAGTGTACTTCACCGTGTCCGGATCGGCCATCAGCTCTTCTAGTGTAGAGCCCTCAAACTTATTTCCAATAATGGCATAAGCGCCGTAGGAAGCCAGGTCTGCGACGGGAATGATGGTGGGATTTTCAGCCGTTCCGGTAGCAAATCGGATAGACGTCCGCAGCGCCCAAGGCTCGATCAGATGAATGTTGTAGGACACGCCCACCACCGTATTCATTTGGGGCGTAGCTTCCTCGTATTGATAACCGTACAGCTCCACCTCGGGGATAACCAGGTAGCTGCTGATGGTGGAGTTAACCGTCAGACGCAGAGCATACGCATCATAATCCTGATCAAAATCCAGGACAAAGGTATCGATAAAGCCCAGCGCGTAGGCGTTGCCGGAATAGATATGCGTCCATGCGCCACCCTCGGTCGTCTGCACTTCTACGGTAATGCTCTTGGCCGTAAAGCGGTCATCATCGTAGGCGAACAGCTTCATCCGGGCAATGTTGCTGGGGTTACCCTCCGCATCCGTCAGGTTGGCTACGATCTGAACCGGCAAAGAGTTGGCTAAAACCTCGAAGACACCTTCCTTCTTGTCACCGTCAAATATCTTGTTAACCGGATACTGGGAGTCGGACGGAGATTTATTGGCCGTTACGCTGGTAACGGGAACTTGCTGAAGAATTGTACCGGTCTTAACCTCGAACAAGGCGATTTCCATCAGCATTGGGTAGTCAGCGGAGCCACCCACATAGTCATAAACCAAGATGCGGACAGCTGTACCAACTACGGGGTCAAAGGTAAGCTTTACCGTGTAACCGTCTGTAAACGGATTGCTTGTAACACTCTTAACGGTCTGCCAGACGCCGTTGGTATCCTTGACTTCGATATCAAACTCAGTGATATAGTCTCCCTCTCTTGCCGTCAGCTCCACGCCGCCAACAGTCTTGGTGCCGTTCAGGTCAAACAGTACGGCGTGAATCTTGTTGGAAGCCTGACCCGTTGTGCCAATCCAACCGGCAGTGCCCACGTGGGCATCGTTCAGGTACAGCTCTTCGCCGGAAACACCAGGATTCAGGTCATCAAGGTTTCCATTGAGATAATCACCAACATGTGGCGTGATGGAAGATGCGGGAATCTGATCCAGCCAGGTTCCTGTCGCCGGAACGGTAGGTGTACCCGCGGGCTGGGTAGGCTGAGTCGGTGCAGTGGTAGGCTGAGTCGGTGCAGTAGTGGGATCGGTAGTAGAACCACCAGTACGCTGGAACAGCTCGATTTCGCCATAGGAAGCGATAGAGTTGTTGTTCTGCCAGATATACACGCCCTTGACATTATAGGTCTGGTCGAAGGTGTATTCTGCAGGCTCGGCAGCAGAGTCGGCAACCCAGTTCAGTGTCAGGATCTGCTCATGCAGTGTGCCGTCTGCCAGCACCAGGATGACCTTAGCGGTAGAAACTGCTTCATATTTGCTGTGATACAGCTTGATCTTGTCAACAGCAGTATAACCGTCGGGACCGTTGCTCAGATCCAGGTAGGCGTCAGCTCTTTCGCCAGGGTCTACGTTCCAGTGCACTTCGTTATCATAGTTGCCGTCAACAAGGAACGACAGATCTCTCCAGGAAGTGTTCCTGGAGGAATACCAGGGCTGGTTTGCATAGCTCAGGCTTGCATTGAAGGGACTACTACAGACGCCCACCACGCAACCGGTCAGGTCGATCTGCTGCATACCATCGCCGGAGGGCACGGTAGGCTCCTCGGTAGGAGGCTGGATCGGATCTTGTTCGCCGTCTGCCCTTTCCAGATTGTTCAGTGCCGCAGTAATAACCGTGCAAGCCTCATCGGCCATTGCCTGGGTAACGCCGCCGTAGGCAGAAAGGATTTCCTCCGCTTCGGCAATCGCAGTTTGCAGATTTTGGTAGCTTGTAGCGGTATAATCAGCAGCCTTCACATTCTCTGCCGCAGTAAATGCCGCATCCAGGGCGGTGGTATCAGGAGTGTTCTGAATATCCGTAAAGGCCCTCAGGCTGATGCTCTTGGTCATACCGTAAACGCCGAAATAGCCGTCGTCTGTAATGGTGTTGCTGAAATCGGTGATGTCAAAGACCAGATTGCCGTCCACATACATAAAGAAACGGACACCGTCGGCGACATTGATCGCTCCGACCCGGATGCTGTGGAACGAGCCGGGGGTGAAGAAATTGTTGGGCATAACGCCGTAGGTGGCGTTAAATCCATCGACCTCGCCAAAGATGACGGTGCGCTGGCCATTAACAAACTTCTGCACCTCAACATCGTCAGTATTGAAGCCGACATAGTATTCCGTGCCGCCGTTGAGGCACGTAGTGCCGGGCTTCTGAGCCTTGATGACAAAGGCGACCCATTCTTGGGTGCTGGTGAGGGGGATGCTCAGATCAAATTCAAAGATGCTGTCCTGGCTGAATTTTTGGCCGGTGTAGACGGAGTAACCGCCGTGGGTCATTACACCGCCGGAAACGCTGCTGGGAGCAGAGGTCCAGTCGCTGGAGCTTGAAAAGGCGCCGCTTAAGTCAACCTCAGTGCCTTCAATTTCCTCGCTGGAGTCAATCTTCTGATCGACCGTAACGACCCAACGGACGGTATCGCTGTCACATTTCAGCGTGTAAGTAATGGGATTGGTAAAGTCCTGCACAGAGCCGGATGCCTTGTCACAGGTCCAGCCGTCCATAAGATCGAAGCTCAGCGGCAGCGCTGTGATATCCGCACCGCTATCAACGACGATGCTGACCGTTCCATTAATCGAATCGTAGACTGTTCTGCTCACCTGACCGGGGACGGAAACATTGTTCCAGCCCCAGGTAGGCTCGATATAGCGGTCATCAGCGCCGGGCCAGACCGACTGCACAATATCGTGCTGACAGATAAAGCCTTCCCACATACCGTCCTTCAGGCTGTCGTCCAGCAAGCCGGCATTTTCAATAATTGCCATTGCTGCAGGATACTTAGAGAAATCGCCGTCCGCAACTGCCACGTTGTTTTCCAGCGTATTGGTGCTGCTGCCGTTGCGGCTGGGGATGTTGGCATCATAGTAGTTGTCGTGCCAGTAATTATCGTGGATATTGGAGTAGTACATCTGCGACCAGTAGCTGCTCTGTCCGCCAACAACATTGTTGCGGATTTCCATATAGGAAGAACCTTCGTCCAGATAGATACTGATCTCGCCGCGGTTTTCGCCGTCGCCGGAATTGTAAATATAGTTACCGGAGACTACAGAGCCCTTGGACATACCCAGGGAGTAGAATGCGCCGCCGTCATAGTTGGTCTTACATACATCGTGGATGTAGTTGTTGGTAATCTGGTTGTTGCCAACCTCGTTCATAAAGGCGGTATTGTTGTTACTTTCCTCATCGCCCCAGCCCCAGCCGATGCTGATGCCGGAATAGGGCGTGTAGGAAATCTCGTTATGGTCGATAATCGTACCGGTGGTATACGTGGCCGTAATGCCGGGAGAGTCGAACATATCGATACCGATGCGGGTAATCAGATTATTCTGAATGGTAGTATTCTTAACCAGTTGATAGCTTGTATAGCCGTGGTGGGCATAGACCTCGCCCACAATGATGCCACTGTAAGAAATATCATAGATGCGGGAGTTGATGATCTTATTGCCGTCACTCATTTGGGAGCTATCGCTCTTGATGCGGATACCGGCGGTACCCATATTCCGAATGTCACAGCCATCAAAGGTAACGCCGGTACAGCCTGTAACTTCAATGCCCGCAGGCACCTGATGCCAGGCGGCGTCGTAGGAATGGGTGTTTGCCTGCTGGTCCAGGTAGTAGTTTTCGCTGGTGTGGGTATAGGAGGTGTGGGAGAAAGTAATGCCTTCAAAGGTAATATTGGAAGCATAGTCCATCTGGATGACCTGCTCGGTTACAGGCAGATAAGCATCCTTGCCATCCATAGTACCGTCGGCCTTGTAGTAGATCTTGTAATCATAGCGGTCGATGTACCATTCGCCGGCCCGGTCAATAAACAGATAGTCATTGCTGACCCAAGTGGGCAGACAGTCGGTATCCTCATAGATCTCCGTGCCGTCGCTATTGATGCCGGTGAAATGCTCAACTCTGTGGTACCACAGATACAGCGTGTTCATTTCTACGTGCTGGGGATACCACAAATCCTTAAAATTATACTTTTCCGGAACGCTGAAGCCATTGGAAAGCTCCTCCCAATCGGTGGGAGACTGCTCCAGCCGTGCCAGCGTCTGCGGTTCTCCATCGACGTAGAACTGACGGGTCAGCTTCGCTGCGGCGGGAATGTCGGCCACATAGATATTGTTTTCTGCATCGTAGAGCGTCCAGTCCGTCAGCTTCTCGCCGCCGGAAATGAGAACTTCCTCGCCCTCGGCTGCACGGTATGTGATGGTATTGCCATTTTTGCCGGAATCGGAAGATGTGAACACGATGGGCGTCGTTGCGTCATATACGCCACCCTTCAGGATAACCACCACATCGCCGCTGGCGCTTAAGGTTGCCGCCTTGGTCTTGGCAGCCTGAATGGTTTTCAGCGCAGTAGCTTCTGTCGTGCCGTTGTTGGTGTCTTTGCCACTGATGGGATCGACCCACAGATCGGCGTCAGTATCTGCCGCCTGGACAATAATATGGGGCAAAACAAGTCCCAACAGCAATCCCGCAAGCAGCACAATTGCAACGATTCTAGCAAACTTTTTCATTGACCTTCCTCCTGATACTACGCAGGGCCACACACCCCGAGTATAGAAATACGCTGTAATTATACACGATAATCATCGAAAAGTGCAATAAAAATTTTTCTAAATCGCCCACATTTTTTGTGAATTGTTGGTATAATCACCCAACATTTGGAAATGCTGGGCCGTTGCGGCATTTGTCTTGACAACCACCGATGCTTATCCTATAATGATGGGCAGAAAACTGTTGCACAAAAGGAGGTTTTTACTATGGCAAACGAAGAACTGCTGCCCGAAGAGGAACAGTCCAACATCCTGACCCTGACCGACGAGAACGGCGAAGACACCGATTTTGAGTATCTCGATTGTATCGAGTACGGTGGCAAGGAATACCTGATCCTGATGCCCGCTGACGAGATCTCCACCGAGATCATCATTCTGGAAGTAGAGCCTGTGGACGAGGAGAACGAGAACTATCTGTCCGTTACCGATGAGTCCATCCTGGATGCTGTCTATGGCATTTTCAAGGAGCGCTACAAGGACATTCTGACCTTTGAGGACTAAAAAGAAAACCGGCGTACAAAATGTACGCCGGTTTTTGTTTTGTTAGGGTTTCGTGCGGAACCGCAGGGGCTGGCTCTCAATGCTGACCCGGGTGCCCGGCGCAACGGAATCCGTCAAAAACGCGCTGGCGCCGATGACGCTGTCGCTGCCGATCACTGTATCACCGCCCAGGATGGTTGCATTGGCATAGATGGTCACATTGTCGCCAATGGTGGGATGTCTGCGACTGCCCCGCAGGCTCTGACCGCCCTTGGTGGACAAGCCGCCCAGGGTAACACCCTGATATATCTTCACATTTTTACCGATTACCGTGGTCTCGCCAATAACGATGCCGGTGCCGTGGTCGATAAAGAAATACTCGCCGATGGCGGCGCCGGGGTGAATATCAATACCGGTGACGCTGTGGGCATACTCTGTCATCATTCTCGGCAGCATCGGAACGCCCAAAATGTGCAGCTCGTGGGCCAACCGGTACACAGTAATGGCAAACAGCCCCGGATAGGAGAAGATAATCTCTTCCTTGCCGCTGGCAGCTGGGTCACCGTCAAAGGCAGCCTGCAGATCGGTCTGCACCATAGCCCGCACCTTGGGGATCTGATGGAAGAAGGTCAAGCTCAGTTCTTTTCCCTTTTCTTCATCCCCCAAAATCTTGGCGATTTGGCGGCTTAGATTGAACATCACATCTTCCATCAGCATAGACAGATTGTGTCTTGCATTGTAAATGCGGTAATTTTTCTCCCGGGAGAAGCCGGGGAAAACGATACGGCGGAGCTTCTCGATCATATCCACTACCACATCCCGATCCGGCAGACACTGCAGATCGATCCGGTCAATATCCCGGCCGCCTTCATAGTCCGCCAGTATGGTATCTACAATTTTTTCAATTTGCTTTTCCATCGTATCCATACGCATCCTCCTTTTTTCCGTTTTATACCATAATCCGAAAAGAAAGTCAATCCGGCTGCATTGACTTTTCCGCTTTGTATATTCTATAATATAGAAAACTTTTTGTGCGGAGGCAGCAAAATGATCTACACCTCTATGCGCCAGCTTATCGGCAATACGCCGCTGCTGGAATTATCAAATGAAAATGCCCGGATTCTCGCCAAACTGGAAGCGTTCAACCCAGCCGGCTCGGTAAAGGATCGGGCTGCCGCTTCTATGATCGCAGATGCGGAAAGCAAGGGACTTCTGACCCGGGATACGGTGATCATCGAGCCCACCTCCGGCAATACCGGCATCGGTCTTTGCGCCATTGCCGCAGCCAAGGGCTACCGCTGCATCATCGTAATGCCGGACTCTATGAGCAGGGAACGGCAGAGCCTGATGCGGGCATACGGCGCAGAAGTTGTTTTGACCCCCGGCGGTATGCCGGAGGCCATCGCCAAGGCCAAAGCGCTGGCGGCGTCAGTGCCCAGCAGCTTTATCCCCAGTCAATTCTGCAATCAGGCCAATGCAGCCGCGCATTTTTCCACCACCGGCCCGGAAATCTGGGCGGATACCCAGGGCAAGGTGGATGCCTTCGTCTGCGGCGTAGGCACGGGCGGTACCATTACCGGTGTCGGGCGGTTCCTGAAATCCAAAAATCCCGGCATTCGCATCTTTGCCGTTGAGCCGGCCGGCTCTGCTGTATTGTCCGGCAAGGCGGCAGGAAATCACGGCATTCAGGGCATCGGTGCCGGCTTTGTTCCGGAGCTTCTGGATACCTCGGTCATCGACGAAATCATTCCGGTCAGCGATGCCGATGCAATCTCCACCGCCCGGGATATGGCACGCAACAACGGCCTGCTGGTGGGCATTTCCTCCGGTGCGGCACTGTTCGCTGCCAAAGAATTGTCCAAACGCCCCGAATTTGCAGGGAAAACCATAGTCACCCTGTTCCCCGATTCCGGAGAGCGGTATTTATCCGCCGGTCTTTACGATTAATATGAAAAGGAGCGGTAAAAACCGCTCCTTTTTTAGTCTTCAATTCTGCGGATCTTTGCGCCCAGGGCTGTCAGCTTATCAATCAGATGCTCATAGCCACGCTCCACATAGTGGATATTCTTCACAAAGGTCACGCCCTCTGCAGCCAAACCGGCGATGACCAGCGCCGCACCTGCACGAAGATCGTGAGCGCTGACAGTAGCGCCGTAGAGCTTCTGCATACCGGTGACAAAAGCGGTCTTGCCATTGATTTGGATATCTGCGCCCATACTCTCCAGCTCTGTGCAGTAACCGAAGAAGCGGGTCTCATAAACGCTTTCCGTCAGGCGGCTGATGCCATAAGCCAGCGCCATACATACACAGATCTGCGCCTGCATATCTGTAGGGAAGCCGGGATAGGGGTGGGTCTTGACGGTTGTACTGCGCAGTCTGCCACTGGTTTTGACCCGGATGGCATCATCATACTCAATGATCTGCGCGCCCATTTCCTGCAGTTTGGAGGTGATGCAATCCATGTGCTTGGGGATAACATTGCGCACCAGAATATCGCCGCCGGTAGCAACCGCAGCCGCCATATATGTACCTGCCTCGATCTGATCGGGAATGATGGCATAGGTGCCACCCTTCAGCGCCTGAACGCCACGGATCTTCACCGTATCGGTACCGGCGCCGGATATATTGGCACCCATCGTGTTCAGGAAGTTGGCCAGATCAACGATATGGGGCTCTTTGGCTGCATTTTCGATGACCGTGGTGCCGGGCAGCAGCGCGGCAGCGATCATAATATTGACCGTTGCGCCAACGCTGACGATATCCAGGCTGATTCGGCCGCCCTTCAAACCGCCTTCGCTTTCAGACAGTGCCACATAATCTTCCGTTTCTTCCACATTCGCGCCCAAAGCCGCAAAGCCCTTGATATGCTGGTCAATGGGGCGGGAAGCGAAGTTGCAGCCGCCGGGCAGCGCCACATGGGCCTTATGGAAGCGGCCAAGCAGAGCGCCCATCAGGTAATAGCTGGCGCGCATTCTCTTGACCAGCTCTGCATCCGGCTCGGTGCAGGTAACGCCGGAGCAATCAATAATCACTGTATTTGCTTCCGGATACTGGACATTGGCACCCATCCGCTCCAAAATCGTAAGCAGGATGCGAACATCGGAAATATCCGGCACATTTTCAATTCGGCAGGGGCCGTCAACCAGCAGCGTTGCCGGCAAAATAGCCACTGCGGCATTCTTCGCGCCGCTGACGGTAATAGTACCGTTCAGGGGGGTGCCGCCTAAAATTTCATATCTAGCCAAGGATAATCCTCTCCTTGTGAAAAATCATAATCAAAAAACTATTCTCATAGTTTTCTTTATTATATCACACGTTTGTGATTATGTAAAGTGATATTTACCTCAGTCGGCGCAATCCCTTCGGATAATGATTTTTCAGCACCCGACCGTCGCCCTTGCCCCAACCCAGGGAAAATCCACCCACGGTGACCAGACACCAGCCTTTTATCTGCGAGGGAAGCACATCGCCGTGCATATAGGCAGCGATTTCATCGCTTTGCGGAGCAAAATCCTCGGTGTTGGCGCAAGTTTTCAGCCACAATGCCAGCGCGTGGGCGGGCTCAAAACGGTCCTTCTTCACCGTTCCCAGTTCAAGTCCCGGCCGCAGCACCTTCAGGCCCCGCAGCTGTGGCAGCTGCACGCTGGCCCAAAAAAGGTTCTCGCCAAAGGTAATTACCTGCCCTTCCGGCAGTGCGATGCCCATTTGCTTTGCAAATTCCAGCCAGCATTTCGGCAACTTTTCGCTGCTGTTTCTGTGGATTTCTTTCTCTTTTTCTCCTTTTTTGCGCAGTACCGCCGCAAAATGCCCTTCGCCCAGCAGCTTGTGGGGCCACATCCGGAAGGAGCCGTTCTCCCCTGCTTCAAACCAGGGCGCAGTAACCGTTTCCGGCTCAAATTCGGGATGCCGGGCCAGGAACTCCGCCACGGCCCTTTCGTCCTCTTCCGGGGCAAATGTACAGGTGGAATACACCAGCCGTCCGCCGGGACGCAGCATTGCCGCACCGGAATCCAGGATCTCCGCCTGCCGCCGGGCGCACATTTCTACGGTTTCCGGGCTCCAATCCGTCACCGCTGCCTCTTCCTTGCGGAACATACCCTCGCCGGAGCAGGGCGCATCGATCAGCACCCGGTCAAAATATTCCGGCAGATGCTGTGCCAATTTCTGCGGATGCTCATTGGTGACCAGCGCATTGGCAACGCCCATACGCTCTATATTTCGGGACAGGATCCGTGCCCGTTTGGGGTTGATCTCATTGCAAAGCAGCAAGCCCTCCCCTGCCATTCGACCGGCAATTTGGGTGGTCTTGCCGCCGGGTGCTGCGCACAGATCACAGATGCGTTCACCGCGCTGGGGATCAAGAAGCTGTACCGGCGCCATAGCACTTGCCTCTTGTAAGTAGTATACGCCTGCCTCGTGATAAGGGTGCAGACCGGGGCGTGCTTCCGGATCATAGTAATAGCCCATTTCCTCCCAAGGTACACGATCCCCCACAAAGTCCAGCTTGGGGCTTTCGCCTTTGAGCGGATTAAACCGCAGCGCCACCGCCCGGGGTCGCTCCAGGCTGGCCAAAAAAGCCGGGTATTCGGTACCCAGCTGCTTTTCCATTCTATCCAAAAATGCCTGCGGAAGCATACGATCCACCTCAATTTCTATTTCTTACTGCAACTATACCACACATCCAAATAAATTTCCACACAAAAAAGCGGTGCAGCCGAAGCTGCACCGCTTTACTTGTAAGTATTAGTCCTCGTCCTTCTTGGCGTCCTCGATGATCTTGGCCTGGTTGGCCTTGGGAACTTCCTCGTAACGCTCAAAGGTCAGCGTGAAGGAGCCACGAGCCTGGGTCATCGCACGCAGGTCGATAGCATAGCTGCTCATCTCCGCCATGGGAACTTCTGCCTCGATGACGGTGTTGCCGTCAGCATCGGGGTTCATGCCCATAGGACGGCCGCGGCGCTTGCTCAGGTCACCCATAACATCGCCGACGTAATCCTCGGGAACGGTAACCGCCAGAGTGCCAATAGGCTCCAGCAGAGTGGGGTTGGCATTGGGCATAGCTTCCTTGAATGCCAGGATCGCAGCCAGCTTAAATGCCATTTCGTTGGAGTCGACGGGGTGGTAGGAGCCGTCGTACAGGACTGCCTTCAGGCCGACCATGGGATAGCCTGCCAGGGGGCCCTTCTGAACTGCTTCCTGGATGCCCTTTTCAACTGCGGGGTAGAAGTTCTTGGGAACGGAAC
>JAZSCE010000070.1:0-7281 GCA_045602725.1 Faecousia sp.
GAATGAATATCTTGCTTGATTTGTTTCTTACTTTTGCAAAGATTGGCTTGTTCACCTTTGGCGGTGGCTATGCCATGATTTCCATGATTGAAAACAACTGCGTGGAAAGAAAACAATGGATTACCCATGACGAAATGATGAATGTGACCGTCATTGCGGAGTCAACCCCCGGACCGATTGCCATTAACTGTGCCACCTTTACTGGATACAAGAAAGCAGGATTTATTGGCGCTCTTGTGGCTACCCTCGGTATTGTCGTACCGTCTTTCGTTGTTATCTATCTGATTTCTATGTTTTTGGATAATTTCCTCGAACTGACCATCATTGCAAATGCGTTCAAAGGGATCAAAATTGCAGTGGGCATCTTGATTCTGGATGCGGCTGTTACCATGATAAAGAAGATGCACAAAAAGAAACTGCCAAGAGCGATTATGCTCTGCTCTTGCGTGGTCATGCTGTTTATCAATATTTTCGCATGGAACTTTTCTTCTATCAGCTTAATGCTGATTGCAGCAGCTGTCAGTCTGACGATTTTTGTTCTGAATGGCGCACCTGAACAGAAAGGCGGTGCAGGAAAATGATTTATCTGGATTTGTTTCTTGGCTTTTTAAAAGTCGGCTGCTTTGCTTTTGGTGGAGCTTACGGCGCAATTCCTCTGATTCGTGATGTGGTGCTTTCATATGGTTGGCTCAGTGATGAAACATTGACCTATATGATTGCTGTCAGCGAAAGTACACCGGGACCGATCATGGTGAATCTGGCAACTTATGTGGGAAGCAGTCAGGCAGGAATGCTTGGTGCAATCGTGGCAACTCTGGCGGTTGTACTTCCGTCATTCATCATTATCCTGTTGGTAACTGCCTTGCTGAAAACAGCACTGAAAAACAAATATGTGCAAGCCGTTCTACGTGGTCTGAAACCCTGTGTTATCGGTATTGTGCTTGCAACTGGTATTTATATGGTCTTTGGAAACTGCTTTGGAGCGATTTCATCTGTAACAGTAAATGTGCAAGCTATCACCATTACTGCGCTTTTGGTAGCTTCAATGTTTGGATATAAGCATTTTGCAAAGAAAAAGCTGTCGCCTATTCTTTTAATTATAATATCCGCAGTAGCGGGCATGGCGGTATACGGAATATAGAATTAGGGTCACAAAATGAGAAAGCCCCATCTTGCTTTTTTGGTCGATTTTGCGTATAATAATATTGTTAGGGTGACAACCACCCGAAACAACTGTGTTGCCTCTCCCATGGTGGTTTATCACCGTTGATAAGATTTTGATAAGCATCCATCGTATAGCTATGATAATATGGATCGTCAAAATAATCAGAACAGCAGGTATCATATTTACTAAACAAATTTGTTTAAGTCATAGATAGCTGCAACGAACGGAAATAATTTCGCTTGTTTCAGCAAATTTGATTTATCCTCTTCGGGGCAATTTCCTTTATCCTTTCGCAATTGGATGAATCATGCAATATAGTAATTTTGAAGACCTTGGTCATCGTTTTCGATGCCCCATTTCTTCTTTTTTGTCGCAAGAGAGACCTTGACTATGACTACAATCAGTAAAGAAGTGTCGATTAAAACGATGGTTTTCATTGACAAACGCACAGGGATACTGTATTATTATCCTGTAGCAAAAACGCCTTACAGGCGGCCGCGAACATCCATTCTGTCAACTTCTGTGAAGTTTTCGGAGAAGTTACGTAAGCAGTGGATGCTGTGGTAAAGTATCCATTCATTAATACTATGCCGGAAGGCATTAAAATTAAGGAGAGAAACAAGTATGGCATTTAAGACTGACATCGAAATCGCACAGGAAACTCAGATGCAGCACATCACCGAAGTCGCCAAGACTGCCGGTATTGACCCCAAGTATCTGGAGCAGTACGGTAACTACAAGGCAAAGGTTGACTACAACATTTTGAAGGATCTGGCTGACAAGCCCAACGGCAAGCTGATTCTGGTTACCGCGATCAACCCCACGCCCGCTGGCGAAGGCAAGACCACTACCAACGTTGGTCTGGCTGACGGTATGCGCAAGATCGGCAAGAACGCTATCGTTGCTCTGCGTGAGCCCTCCCTGGGCCCCGTTTTCGGCGTTAAGGGCGGTGCTGCAGGCGGCGGTTACGCTCAGGTCGTTCCTATGGAAGATATCAACCTGCACTTCACCGGTGACTTCCACGCTATCGGCGCTGCAAACAACCTGCTGGCGGCTCTGCTGGATAACCACATTTATCAGGGCAACGCTCTGAATATCGACGTTCGTCAGATCGTATGGCGCCGTTGCGTCGATATGAACGATCGTCAGCTGCGTTTTGTCACCGATGGCCTGGGCGGCAAGACCAATGGTGTTCCCCGTGAAGACGGCTACGACATCACTGTTGCTTCCGAAGTTATGGCAGTTCTGTGCCTGGCGTCCGACATCAACGACCTGAAGTCTCGTCTGGCTCGTCTGGTTGTTGCTTACACCCGTGATGGCAAGCCCGTTACCGCTGGCGATCTGAATGCTCAGGGCGCAATGGCTGCTCTGCTGAAGGACGCTCTGAAGCCCAACCTGGTTCAGACTCTGGAGCACACCCCCGCGTTCGTGCACGGTGGTCCTTTCGCCAATATTGCTCACGGCTGCAACTCTGTTACCGCTACCAAGATCGCTCTGAAGCTGGCTGACTACGCTGTTACCGAGGCAGGCTTCGGTGCTGACCTGGGTGCTGAAAAGTTCCTGGACATCAAGTGCCGTATGGCTGGCCTGCAGCCCAGCTGTGTTGTTGTGGTTGCAACTGCTCGTGCACTGAAGTACAACGGTGGCGTTCCCAAGGCCGAGACCGGCAATGAGAACCTGGAGGCTCTGGAGAAGGGTCTGCCCAACCTGCTGCGCCATGTTGAGAACATTACCAAGGTTTACAAGCTGCCCTGCGTGGTCGCCATCAACCGCTTCCCCACTGACACCGAGGCTGAACTGAAGCTGATCGAGACCAAGTGCAAGGAGCTGGGTGTTAACGTTGCTCTGTCCGAAGTTTGGGCAAAGGGCGGCGAAGGCGCTATCGAGCTGGCTAAGGAAGTTGTTCGTCTGTGCGAAGAGCCCAACGACTTCCACTACTCCTACGAGCTGGACGGCACCATCAAGGAGAAGATCGAAGCGATTGCTAAGAAGATCTACCGTGCTGACGGCGTGACCTTCACTGCTAACGCTGAGAAGCAGATCCAGACTCTGACCGAGCTGGGCTACGACAAGATGCCCATCTGCATGGCTAAGACTCAGTACTCCTTCACTGACGACCAGACCAAGCTGGGCGCTCCCACTGGCTTCACCATCACCGTTCGTAACGTCAAGGTTTCCGCTGGTGCCGGCTTCCTGGTTGCACTGACCGGTGAAATCATGACCATGCCTGGTCTGCCCAAGGTTCCCGCAGCTGAGCGTATCAGCGTTGACGAGACCGGCAAGATCTCCGGCCTGTTCTAATCGTTTTTGGTAAACTCCAAAAACATTTATGTCTGCGCTCAGCGGCTCTTTTGCCGCATAGCTTCATAAGTTAGCCGCGAAATACACAAAGTATTCCTTCGGCTTCCTTACTTGCTCTGCATCAAAATCCCTCGCTGATCATCAGACAACATATTTTCGGAGTTTGCCTCTGAAAATATGGAAATGGTTACTTATGAAGAGCGCAGGCGGGTTCCCGCCTGCGCTTTTTTCAATATACCCATTGCAAAAATATACAAAAAATGGTATAGTAATAGCCAAGGCGCACGGCACGCCTTGGCCGTGAATCATACCCCATTTTCTTAAAAAGGAGATATTCCCCATGGATATGACTATGGAAACCAGCCGCAAGTTTGTGGAAGTTCTGGCATCTGATGCACCCGCTCCCGGCGGCGGTGGTGCTGCGGCTCTGGTTGGTGCCATTGGTACCGCTCTGGGCAACATGGTAGGTTCGCTTACCGTTGGTAAGAAGAAGTATGCAGATGTGGAAGCTGAGATCATCGATCTGAAGGCAAAGTGCGACGCACTGCAGAAGGAACTTTTGGATCAGGTGGAAGCTGACGAAGTAAACTTCCTGCCTCTGGCAAAGGCCTATGGCATTCCCAAGGATGACCCCAACCGTGATCAGATCATGGAAGAGGCAATCATTATCGCTTGCTCTGTGCCTATGAAGATCATGGAGCTGTGCTGCCAGGCCATCGAGTACATTGCTGTGTTTGCCGAAAAGGGCAGCCGTCTGGCTGTTTCCGATGCCGGCTGCGGCGCTGTGTGCTGCAAGGCTGCTCTGCAGGCTGCATCCCTGAACGTTTTCATCAACACAAAGAGCCTGAAGAACCGGGAAGTCGCGGAGCAGATGAACGCAAAGGCAAACGCCATGATGGACAAGTACTGCGCTATAGCTGACGCGATCTTCAACGAGGTCAAGGCAGGTTTCGGCCAGTAAGGCACATTTATTTGTTATAACCGGTGTATGCACCGATTTTAATGAAAAAACAAATGTGTATCCTGCGCTTTTATATGTTCAGTGATACCTTCCTTGTCTAACAGCGCCTACAAGGTTTTATGGCTAAATGCCGCACAAAATATGCTGCCATATATCCAAGCCACCGGTATCATAGGCTCAAGAATGACCTTCGATATTTTGGCTTGATAGACTTTTGATAGCAAAAACCCGTAGAGTCTATAGGATAAGTATAATGGGTATCAAATAAAACCACCACGTATTATATTCTCTAAACAAAAGAGTTTAGAAATGGATATAATCCGGCGAGTGGGAGTGATCCCACAGGTCTAAAAAGCCCGGTCTTCACCGGACTTTTTAAGGATCCCCGCCATTCATGGCAACACGATGGCAACAAAACTTCATGATTCAACAAAAAAGAGCTAACTGACGAATCAAAGTCAGTTAGCTCTTTTTGCTGAATTCCTTTAGTTTTCTTTCAGGCGGAGGATATACATTCCGTCGTGCCAGGTGTCGATATAAATATAGCCGCGATCGTCAACAACAACGTCTTCGGTGGTGGCGATCATGGGGCCGGGCACGGGGACGTTGAAGAGCAGCTTTTCGGGGTTGGGGGGGATGAAGTATGCCAGCTCCTTGATGTAATAGGGGTCGGATACATCATAAACCCGCAATCCAGCGTGGAAATAGCAGCAGTAAACACGCTTGGGATTATCCTCAAGCCAGTCCTTGCCCATGGGCTCATGGACATTGTGAGGGCCGAAGGGGCCGGGGGCGCCGATGCCGCAATCATTGAAGTTGGGATACGGGAAGTCGGCGGGAACTTCGGGATAGGGGAACTCTGCAACAAGCGTGGGGTCTGCGGGATTGCTGACATCGATCATGTGCAGATTGTTCATGGGCTGTGCGCCGGAGGCCTCCACCTTTTCCTTGGTGAAGAAGGGGAAGCGCTCGCCCTCGTTGGTGAGAACGGCGAAGTTCCTTCCGGTGAGGGGAAGATAGGTGTGGCAGCGCGCGCCGCAGAGCTTGCCCGCAAAGGGCGGCTGCATCATCAGCTGGGAGATGAGCCTGGGACGGGTGGGCTCGGAGATGTCAAGAATGATTCCGCCGCCGCCAAAGTAGCCGAGATACAGCTCGTTGGGTCTGTCGGCAGAAATGGTGCAGGCGTGGCACATCGCCCAGTCCTTTTCGGCTGCGTGCCCTACGGGATAGGTGCCCTCAATCATGCCGTCCTTGAACTGCTGGGGCATGAACCAGCGGCCGCACTCAAAGGGATTGCTGGGGTCGGAAATATCCAGAATGCGGACGATGAAGCCCACATAGCCGGGGCACTCAGCGGGCATATAGACATACTTGCCGCCGTTATAGGCAAAGCGATGGACGCCCATGCCGTTGGGAACACCGGTTCTCCAGGTGCTCAGGAGCTTGGGATGGATGGGGTCTTCCTTCAGGTCATAGATCTGGAGACCGTCGAGAGCAGGGTCGCCGGGGTTGATGCCGTGGAGGAAGGGAACACCTCCGCCCAGAGCTACGATCAGAAGACCGTCAGCCACCTGAATTTTGGGGGTGGACTGCGCAAAATAAATCTTGGGATCGCTGACCTCAATATAGTTAAGGACGGTGGGGTTGGCGGGATCGGTCACATCAAGAACATTTACGCCTGCGCCCTTGAAGGAGCCGCAGTACATATAATACTTTTCATCGACTTTATAAAGCGCCATCTGGAAGGCGTTGATGCCGTTAAGGTCGGAGAAACCGACCACTTCCATGTTCTTTATATAGCCTTTGTTGTTCTCGCTTTTTGCGTAGAAGGGAATGGCCATAGCGATATCCTTTCTGCTTAACCCTTGCTGGGGGGAGGGGTGGGCTCGCACACTGCGGTGTAGTGCGCCTTACGTGCCTGGAATTCGGGATCTTTGTAGAGATTCATCAGGCGGCCTTCGTTCTCGAAGATGTCCTCACCGTGCGCAGCTTTGCCGGAGATGAGATCATGGCAGTGCCAGATTTGGCCTACGGGGCCGAGGTTTTCGTCATTCACAAGCTTCATAGCGCCGCCAATAAGCTCAAGATGGCCTTCCAGACCGCAAAGCTCACAAACAGCGTGATTGGTGCCGGGGAAGATGTAGAAGTTGTTGCCGTGGCAGTGGGGGCAGCCACCCTCTTTGCCCTTCCAAAGATCAACATCCTCGGAGCCGGGAATCATAATGTTGTTGTCAATGATATACTGCGCGGCATCAACGAGGTTGCAGGCGATTTCTCTCATGCGGGCAATCTTGTCATCCTGCATGATAACATCCTTGCACCAGGAGAAATACTCGTTGTTGACAACCTTCCAGCCGGGGGACATGGCGAACATGGCGTGGTCAGTCTCCGTGCGAAGCGCCCAGTCAGAGCCGCCGATGCCGACGAAAGAGATTGCCTTCTGACGGAAATGGCGGGGGTTCAGCCCCTCCTTGCATGCGCTAGCCAGCTGAGCTAATCCCCCGCGCTGAATGACGAGGAGAACATGGCGCTCTCTTAATTGACTGCCCGCGGCCGTGTAGTCCCAGGCAGACTTGAACTGCCGACCTCCACATTATCAGTGTGGCGCTCTAACCAACTGAGCTATAGGACTGTCAGGCAGAGAGGGCTCAGCTCCTACCATTCTCTATCGTGATAAACAGACAGATGCAGTGTACAAGAAGCGGGGAGACGCAACCTTCAAGAGAATAATCAGCGGAGCGGCTGTCTCTTGTTCTTTTTTTTGTCTCGAATATGCCCTTGCCTGAACAGGCATGAGGCACTCCAGAAAGGAGGTGTTCCAGCCGCACCTTCCGGTACGGCTACCTTGTTACGA
>JAZSCE010000071.1:0-17927 GCA_045602725.1 Faecousia sp.
AGCAGCAGCCCGTCCGCAATAAGGACAAGAAGGTTGGCCCCAACGATCCCTGCCCCTGCGGTAGTGGCAAGAAGTATAAAAAGTGCTGCCTGCAAAAGGATAAAAGGGCAGAATAAGGATCTCTGTCATTCCGAGAGCTGATACTCTCGCGGGAATCTCCTGATCCAATCTAACGAAATGCGGTGCGCGATGGTATATCGCACCGGGAGATTGCCACGGCTCTGCGAGCCTCGCAATGACATCTGTTTTAGGAGCGCATATGTCGATTATCATCCAGAAGAATGGAACATTAGAATATCTGGTGGCAGAAGGAATCACTGCGCCCCACGCATTCACCACCCGTTTGGGCGGTGTCAGTACCGGGATGTTTGCATCTATGAATATCGGTCTGCACCCTGGCGAAAAAGCGGAAAATGTGGAGAAAAATCTGCAGATTTTAGGGGCGGCCATCGGCTTTGATCCCAAGAAGCTGATCTGCACCCGGCAGACCCATTCGGACATCGTCCGGGTGGTAAATGCGGCGGATTATTTGGGCATTGACCATCACGATTACCCCGAATGTGATGCGCTGGTAACGGCGCAGCCGGGGGTGGCGCTGAAGGTATTTACCGCCGACTGCACGCCGATTTTGCTCCACGATCCGGCGACCGGTGCGGTGGGTGCTGCCCACGCCGGCTGGCGTGGTACGGCGGCGGACATTGCCGGCAAGACCGTCCGGGCAATGGCAGAAAATTTTGGCACAAAGCCGGAAAACATCCGGGCGGCAATCGGCCCCAATATCGGCGTGTGCTGTTTTGAAACCGATGCGGATGTGCCGCAGGCTATGGTTGCGGCGCTGGGAGAGGTGGCAAAAAGCCATATCCGCTCCCAAAATGGAAAATATTATGTAAACCTAAAAGAAATCAACGCAGAATTTCTGCGCCGGGCAGGTGTGCGGCACATCGACATCAGCGATGCATGCACCAAATGCGAAAGCACCCGGTTTTGGTCCCATCGAATCACCGGCAAAAACCGGGGATCGCAGGGCGCAATTATTGTATGCGAGGGGGTATCGCTGTGAAGCGGATTTTAATAGCGGTGCTGTGCGTGGCGATGCTTCTGTGCGGCTGCGGTGCGCAAAATTCCGGTGACCCTACCACACCTACCTATTTTGGCGATACAAACGGCATCAAGCCCGGCGGCCCGGACAATACTGTGCAGGCACTGTCGCTGATTTACGATCCCACCGAACAGCTGAATCCCTATATCAGCGAAAATGTTGCCAATCGGGCGCTGTTTTCGCTGGTGTATCAGGGCCTTTTCAGCGTCAACCGGGATTATGAAGCCGAGCCGGTGCTGTGCAAGCAGTATTCGGTGACGCCGGATCTGAAAACCTATACATTTTATTTGGAAGAAGCCCTGTTCTCCGACGGCTCCCGGGTCACGCCCAATGATGTGGTGGCCAGCCTGAATGAAGCGATGCAGAGCCGCTGGTATGGCGGCCGCCTGCAGCAGGTAAAATCCATTGCGGTGGTAGGCGCAGGGGTGGAGATCCAACTGAAAACACCGATGGCAGAGCTGCCGGTGCTGCTGGATATTCCTGTGGTGAAGGAAACGGAGCTTAAGGCGGCAAGACCTTTGGGCACCGGCCCTTACCGGCTGGAGGTGGGTGGCCAGGAGGCCTTTCTGCGCAGGCAAAGCGCCTGGTGGTGCCAGGCTAAGCTGCCGGTATTTGGCGATGTGATCCCCTTGATCAAGGGTGAGACCCCGGCGCAGATCCGGGATGCCTTTGAGTTTGACGGTGTCAGCCTGGTGGTATCTGACCCCGGCTCTGACCGCTATGCGGAATATCGCAGTGACTATGAGCTGTGGAGCGCCGAAAACGGCAAATTTTTGTACCTGGTCTGCAATGAAAAGAGCAAAATTTTCTCCGATCCTGCCATTCGCCGGGCGTTGACCCACGCCATCGACCGGGAGCTTCTGGCGGAAGAGTATTACCACGGCATTGCCCGGCCTGCATCACTGCCGGCATCGCCGTCCTCACCCTGGTACAATTCCTCCCTGGCCCAGCGCTTCGGCTATGCGCCGGAGCTGTTTGCCGAGGCGGTAACGGCTGCTGCGTTGACGGAAAATTCCATTACGATTTTGCTCAACGGTGACGATGTTGTGCGCCACCGCGCGGGGCTTGCCATTGCGGATATGCTCCGTGCCGGCGGCCTGAAGGTGTCCATTATCAAAAGCTCCGCGGAGGATCTTGTGGAGAATTTGAAATATTCGGAGTATGACCTGTATTTGGGTCAGACCAAGCTGTCTGCCAATATGGACATTTCCGCATTTTTCGGCACCAATACCAGCTTAAATTACGGCGGCCTGGCGGATCCTGCGCTGTACCAAATGAGCCTGGATGCTATGACCAATGCCGGTAACTTTTACAAGCTGCATCAATCGGTGATGGAGGAGGGACAGCTATGCCCTATTCTGTTCCAGAGCAATGCGGTGTTTGTTCAGCGTGGTACGCTGCCCGATTTGGCACCTGCCCGGGACGGAATATTCCACTATAGTTTGGGCCGCACCCTGGAAGATGCGCTGATCAAAGAATAAAATTGAGCGCCCCGGTTGGGGCGCTCTTTCTTATTTAGCAGCGATCGCAGCCGTTGTTGTAGCAGCCATAGCCGCTGTTGCTGTTGTTGCCGCAGCCGCAGCAGAACAGCAGAACCAGGATGATGATCCACCAGCAGGAGTTGCCACCGAAGCAGTTGTTGTTGCACATAACGAATACCTCCAAGAAATTTTTCGAGCGTTTTGCCGCTCATTCCAAGATATTCCGCAGCCCCAAAAAGGTGCAAAAAAAGCCTCCCTTGTGTAAAGGGAGGTGGGTGCCCAAAGGGCAGACGGAGGGATTGCTTTTTTAGACAATCCCCCAGTCAGAAATCAAAGATTTCTGACAGCCCCCTTTCACAAGGGGGCCGTTATTAACCTTTTACAGCTCTCTCAGGGCGTCTACCAGGGCGGTCTTGGCGGTGGTCTTTTCGTCCTTGACCTTGATGACCCGGGCGGGGCAACCGGCAACCACCGTATTGGGCGCTACATCGCCAACCACAACCGCGCCGGCGGCAACCACAGCATCGTGACCGATGCGGCAGCCTTCGATGACGACGGCGTTGGCGCCGATCAGGACGTTATCCTCCACCACAACCGGGGTTGCGGAAGCGGGCTCAATAACACCGGCCAGCACAGCGCCGGCACCCACGTGGCAATTCTTGCCCACGGTGGCGCGTCCGCCCAAAATGGCACCCATATCGATCATTGTGCCCTCGCCGATGATGGCACCGATGTTGATCACAGCGCCCATCATAATGACGGCATTTTTGCCGATCTCCACCTGCTCCCGGATGATGGCACCGGGCTCGATGCGGGCAGGAATGTCCTTCAGATCCAGCATCGGGATGGCAGAGTTTCTGCAGCCGTTTTCAATTTCCAAATGGGCGAAGGTGTTGTTTTCCAGCACCGGGGAAATGTCCTTCCAATCGCCAAAGACGATCTTGCAGCCATTACCGGCGGGGAAAACGTGGCAGCCGGGAAAGTCCACCGGGGTTTCCTCCCATACATAGACCTTGACCGGGGTTTTCTTTTCCGAGGTGCGGATATATTCGATAATTTCCTGAGCATTCATAGTTGGTCGCTCCTTTGTTGATTTTCCTTATCGTACCACCTTTTTGGCAAAAAGACAACCCCGGAAATTGACACATCGCAGGAAATGAACTATAATAAGGGAAATTCCTCAGGTTTTTATCCAAGGAGGCCATTATGCAGATCATTTCTGACCGCCGGGCATTGCACCGCATCCCGGAACTGGAGCTTCAGCTGCCCCAGACAATGGAATATTTGCGAAACAGCCTGACGGGGCTGCGCTGCCGGGTGTTTTCTCCCACAAAGGAAAGCCTGTGTGCTTATTTTGATTTTGGTGCAGAAAAAACGTTGGCATATCGGGCCGATTGTGATGCCCTGCCCATCTGCGAGCAGACCGGGGCAGAGTATGCCTCTACCCATCCCGGCGTAATGCACGCCTGCGGCCACGATTGCCATATGGCGGTGCTGCTGGAGCTGGCACGCCGGCTGGATGCGAAAAAGGAAAATAAGAACAATATTCTGCTGATTTTCCAGCCCGGCGAGGAATCTCCCGGCGGTGCCCGGCCCATCTGCGACAGCGGCGTGCTGGCAGCATACAATGTTAAGGCTATTTTCGGTCTGCACGTGTGGCCGGGGCTGGAAAAAGGCAAGGTTTTTACCCGTGCCAACGAGCTGATGAGCAGCGCCACGGAAGTAACTGTTGATATTTACGGCAAATCCGCCCACATTGCCAAGGCAGAGCAGGGCGTGGATGCTACGGCAGCCGGTGTGGCATTTTACACCCGGGCTGTGGAAATGGAGCAAAACTATCCGCCGGAGGTTTACCGGCTGCTGAAATTCGGTAAATTTGACAGCGGTACGGCGAGAAACGCCCTGTCCGCCCATTGCCATATCGAGGGCTCTCTGCGGGCTTTTCAGGAGGATATCTTCTTTGGAATGCGCGGAAAGCTTATGGATATTTTGGAGCAGGTGAAGCTGGAATTTGGCTGCGATGCCAAACTGGAATTTAGCGAAGGCTATCCTGCGGTGCTGAATGACCCCGACCTGTGCAGCCGCACCCGTGAGCTGGTGCATTGGGAAGAACTGACCGCACCCAGTATGACCGCTGAGGATTTCGGCGCTTATCAGCGGTTTGTGCCCGGTGTGTTCTTCTTCTTAGGGCTGGGTGATGTGCCGGCACTGCATAGCGATCAGTTCGATTTGGATGACAGCATTTTGGTAAAAGGTGCAGATTTCTTTGAAAAGCTGACGGAGGTGGCATTATGATCCCTCTGAATCAAAATTTGTCCACCCTGAAGCGCAGCGGCATCCGCCTGTACACCAATTTGGCAAAGACGGTGGACGACTGTGTTATGTTAACCTTAGGCGAGCCGGATTTCGATACACCGGAGGAAGTGAAGGCAGCGGCGCTGACCTCCATTTTCCAAAATCGCACCCACTACGCCCCAAACCAGGGCGTGGAGCTGCTGCGGCAGGAAATCGCGGCATACGAGTCCTTCCGGGGCTTCGAATGTACCGCTGAGCAGGTGCTGGTCACAGTAGGTGCTACCGGTGCGCTGTTTACGGCGCTGCTGGGCATCCTGAATCCCGGCGAAGAGGTGATTATCCCCACGCCGGCGTTTCCGCTGTATGCATCCATCGTCACCATCGCCGGCGGCAAGCCGGTGCTGCTGGATACAAAACCTGACGGTTTTCAGTTGACAGCCAAGGCGTTGGCGAAGGCGATCAGCCCCAAGACCAAGGCGATCGTCCTGAATTCGCCCAACAATCCCACCGGCGCTGTGCTAAGCGAGGAATCCCTGGCGGCGGTGAAGGCGGCTGTGCTGGGCAAGGATATTTTCGTCATCTGTGACAATGTGTACCAGGGCTTAAGCACCGAAAAAGTGCCGGATTTGAGCCTGGATGCAGACTTAAAGCCCCAAATTCTGCTGTGCCAGAGCTTTTCCAAGCCCTGGGCAATGACCGGCTGGCGTGTGGGCTATCTGATCGGCGAAGCGGAAGTGATGCAGCGGCTGCTGCTTCTGCACGCTGCCGAGGTAGCGGCGGTGCCCACCTTTGCGCAGGATGCCTGCCTGGCTGCGTTGGTTACCTCCACAAAGGCTATGGCGCAGGTCTATCAGCGGCGCAGAGAATATGTCTGCAATCGGCTGCGGGGGATGGGACTTTCTTTCCCTGAGCCCAAGGGCGCATTCTATGTGTTTGTGGATATTTCGGGATTTGGAATGACCGATGAAGAATTTTGCACCCGGCTGATCAAGGAAGCGGCGGTGGCAACGGTGCCCGGCTCGTGCTTCGACTGCCCGGGCTACCTGCGGATCTCCTACTGCTGCTCTGATGTCGACCTGCAAAAGGGTATGGATCGATTGGAAGATTTTCTGAAGAAAATAAAGTAATAAAAATGGGTGATCTGTTGAGGTCACCCATTTTTTGCAGGGGCGATCCTTGTGGTGGCCCCCCTACAATCATATTTGAAATTCGCTGCGCATACACTTTTCCCAGGAGGGATGGGTATGGGAGAAGACAAACTGCAGATGCCCCACAAGCTGATTCTCAATGAGCGGCGGCAGCTGACCATGACCGGTGTGACCGAAGTAATCAGCTTCGACGAAAATGCGGTAGTGCTATGCACCGAGCTGGGGAGAATGACCGTCCACGGCCAGGGCTTGCAGTTGCGGCAGTTGGCGCTGGACGGTGGACAGGTGGCGGTGGATGGTACGGTTTCCGCCATCGTGTACGAAGAAGCCCGGCAGACCGGCGGCTGGTTTCGCCGCCTGACCACATGACCGCTCCGGCATTGGCGGCAGACCGCTTTTTGGCGGCCTGCCTCATCGGTATGCAGTTGGGATTTGTTTACGATTTTCTTCGTCCGCTGCGGCCAAAGCTTACCGCTATTGGGGACTTGCTGTTCCTGGCGGCGCTGGGCGCCGGATGGGTGTATTTGGGCTTTGGCGTTTGCAAAGGTGACCTGCGCTTTGGCTATACGGCAGGGTTGGGGATAGGCTTTCTCTTTTGGGAACTGACAGCCACCCGGCTTTTGCGGCGGGCATTTGCCTTATTTTGGCGGCCTTTCCGAAAAATTTTCGCAAAAATCAGAAAAATTGCAAAAAAACTATTTGCATCCGGGCGAAAAAAGGTTACAATAAACTGTAACCTACATAAAAGGAGACGGCGTTATGAAGAAGCTGATGCGATTGCTTCGCCGCATACGCGTAAGATTCGTCCAAAGCAGCCGACGCACCAAGACCGTGGTGGTCACGATGGTGGCGGTGTGTATGGTGGCGCTTCTGACGCTGAGCCTGACCATCCACACGCTGAACAAGCGGGCAGAAGAGGCAAGACAAGAAGCCGCCCGCCTGGAGTACGAGCAAAGTCTGCTGGAGGACAAGATTGACAACCTCGGCACAGCAGAAGGCGCGGGAGATGCTGCCAAGGACGAGGGCTATGTGGATGAAAATACGCACATTATCGCAACAAAACCGGAACAGTAATATTTTGGAGGAAAGCAAAAATCTATGGAGTTAACCGTCGGATCGATTTTAGAAGGCAAGATCAAGACAATCACCAATTTCGGCGCATTCGTAGCCTTGCCGGAGGGTAAGACCGGTATGGTACATATTTCTGAGGTGGCCAATGCTTACGTCAGCGATATCCGCCAGCATCTGACCGAGGGTCAGGATGTGCGGGTAATGGTCATCAGCAATGAAAACGGCAAGATCAACCTGTCCATCAAGCGGCTGGAAGCCAAGCCTCAGAGAGAAAGCGCACCCCGAGAGGGCGCTCCCCGTCCTGCGGCAAGACCTGCCCGTCGGGAAGCTGCACCTACGCCGCCTCCGGCACCCAAGACAGCGGATCAGCTGTTTGAGGAGAGATTGAGAGCCTTTATGTCGGAATCGGACTCCAAGCTGTCCGGCATCCGCGCGGATCATCGCACAAAGAGCCGCAGAAGATAAGTTTTACAAAGCTGCTGCTCGCAAGCGGCAGCTTTTTTAAGCCTCCCTCGTCACACCCGCCCGCAGGCGGGCGTACAGAGCGCAACCGCCGCATAGCGGCGGCGCTTAGCGCGGAGGAGAGGGGGCCGATAGAGATAAGCGAAAATAATAAGAGGTGTGGTATGTCAACGGTTGTAATCCCCGGCGGCAGCCGGGGTATTGGCGCGGCGGCAGTAGAGTTGTTCGCTGCCAAGGGCCATCAGGTCTGCTTCCTATATGAAAAAAACCACGCAGCCGCGCAAGCGGTTGTGGAGAAAACCGGCGCAACTGCCATTTGCTGCGATGTGGCCGACGGCCAGGCTGTGAAAAAAGCCTTTGAGACCATCGGCGATGTGGATATTTTGATCTGCAATGCCGGCATTGCCCATATCGGGCTGATGCAGGATACGCCCCCGGAGCTGTGGGATCGGATGTTTGCTGTCAATGTCAAGGGCCTTTACAATTGCGTCAATGCGGCGCTGCCGTCCTTTTTGCGCAAGCAGGACGGCTGCGTGATTACCGTCAGCTCTATGTGGGGTCAGGTGGGCGCATCCTGCGAAACTGCCTATTCTGCCACTAAGGGCGCCATCATCGCCCTGACCAAAGCAATGGCAAAGGAGCTGGCGCCCAGCGGCATCCGGGTCAACTGCGTTGCCCCCGGCCTGATTCTGACGGATATGTGCGCACTGCTGGATGAGCCGACCCTGGAGGCGGTTGCCCAGGAGACCCCGGTGGGTCGCAACGGCACTGTGCAGGATGTGGCGAAAGCGATGGAATATCTGGCGGAGGCCAGCTTCGTTACCGGACAAATTCTTCCCGTCAATGGCGGGTATGTCATATAATGCAAAGGAGAAAATGATTATGAAAATTGCAATCGGCTGTGATCACGGCGCCCTGGCGCTGAAGGAAATCCTGATTCCCCATTTGGAAAAGCTGGGTCACGAGGTAAAGGATTTTGGCACTTATACCCTGGATTCCTGTGATTATCCTGACTTTGCAGGCGCTGCCGCCAAGGCTGTGGCTGCCGGCGAATGTGAGCGGGGCATTGTTCTGTGCACCACCGGCATCGGCGTTTCCATCGCTGCCAATAAGGTCAAGGGTATTCGCTGCGCTTTGCTCAGCGATGTGATGAGCGCCCGTATGACCCGGGAGCACAATGATACCAATATGATGGCCATCGGCGCTGCTGTTGTTGGTCAGATGCTGGCGCTGGAGATCGTGGATACCTGGCTGGGTACGGAGTTTTCCCACAATGAGCGCCATCAGCGCCGGATCGACAAGGTCATGGCTCTGGAGGGCTAAAAGAGCATAAGAAAAGCTGCCGTTGGAAATAACGGCAGCTTTTTATATACCCTCTCCCCGGGAGAAGGTTCTTTTGCGGTGGCCTTTTGTTAAAACTTATAGCCGGCACTGAGCAGGCGGTCCAATGCGTTATTGGCCTCGTCGTCGGAAAAGAGGGAGGTAAAACGCTTGTCAATGGCCAGCGCTTCCAGGCTCAGGTCCAGCCGACCCTGCTGCGCCAGCAGGTTGAAGCCGTCGCTTTCCCGATTGCCGGAAAGAAGACGGTGGGCGTTTTTCATAGAATCCCCATCTACCGGGCGCATCCGCACGCCCAAGGCTGCGGCTTTTTCTCGGTTTTGCGCCCAAGCGGCAAGAAATTTCTCTTCCATATTACTTTTCCAGGATGATGGCGCCGGCATTGGCGTTCAAGACTTCCAAAATGTGTGCGGCGGCCTCGGCAGCGGTGCACTTGATCTGCTCGCCGGTGCGCATATTCTTGACGGAGCATTTGCCCTCGGCGATCTCATCCTCGCCCAGCAGCACAGCGAAGGGCACGCCCAGCTTGTCGGCGTATGCCATCTTCTGCTTGAACTTCTTCTGCTCAGCGTAAAGCTGCACACGCAGACCTGCCGCGCGCAGCTGCTCTGCCAAAGTGATGGCAGCGCCGCAATCGCCCATAGGCAGCACCAGCACATCTGCCGGTGCGCTGGGAAGCTCCGGATTGATAAGACCCTGCTCGTCCAGCACATAGAACAGCCGGGTCAGGCCGATGGAAATGCCAACACCGGGCAGCTTCTTCTCGATGTAGTAGCCGGCCAAATCGTCATAGCGGCCGCCGGAACAGACCGAGCCGATCTCGGGATGATCCAGCAGCGTGGTCTCGTAAACGGTGCCGGTGTAGTAGTCAAGACCTCTTGCGATGGTCAGATCCACAGCAAAATTCTCCTCGGGCACACCGAAAGCGGCCAAATTTGCGGTAACGGCCTTCAGCTCGGCAAGGCCCTGATCAAAGATCTCATTTTTGCCGGCGTAGCCTTCCAAAGCGGCCACAACCTGGGCGTTGGAGCCGGTGATGGCCATAAATTTCAAGATGGCATCTGCCTGGTCTTCGGCCAAGCCGCACTCATCCATCAAGCACACACGAACCTTGTCGGCGCCGATCTTATCCAGCTTGTCCACAATGCGCATAATGTCGCTTGACTTATCGCTAAGGGAGAGCATTGTGTAGAAGCCGTTGAGGATCTTGCGGTTGTTGACGCGAATTTGGAAACGGGTCAGGCCAAAGCCACGGAACACCTTGTAGATAATGGCAGGGATCTCTGCCTCGTTCAGGATATCCAATGCGCCATCGCCGATGATGTCGATATCGGCCTGATAGAATTCACGGAAGCGACCACGCTGCGCCCGCTCTCCACGGTAGACCTTGCTGATTTGGAAGCGGCGGAATGGGAACGCCAGGTCGTTATAGTGCAGGGCCACATATTTCGCCAGGGGTACGGTCAGGACACACCGCAGGGCCAGGTCGGAATCGCCCTTTTGGAAGCGGTAGATCTGCTTTTCGGTCTCTCCGCCGCCTTTTGCCAGCAGAATTTGGGCATCCTCAATGATGGGGGTGTCCAGTGCGGCAAAGCCGTAGGAGCTGTAGGTCTTGCGCAGAAGCTCCAGCATCCGCTCGAACTGTGCTTGCTTGCCGGGCAGCAGTTCCATAAAACCGGACAGGGTCCGGGGTTTCATAATACCCATAATGATTCCTCCAAGTTTATAGGGAAAAGTGGAGAGCTTGCACTCTCCACCAAAAGTTTCTGTTAATGCCTGGGCTTTGCGTGCAGCATTTCGCGCCAATCCAGGTCGCCACGCTGCAGACCCATAATGAACATTTCCGCAGCGGCAAGGTTGGTGGCGATGGGCACATTGTGCTTGTCGCAATGGCGGATGGTCTCTGCCATCAGGCTGTCATCCCAGGGGTCGATGGTATTGGGATCGTTGAACATCAAAATCAGATCCAGCTCGTTGTAAGCGATGCGAGCATTGATCTGTTGATGGCCACCCTGCTTATGGGACAGCAGCAGCGTAACATCAAGACCGGTATTGTCCACGATCAGACGGCCGGTGGTGGCGGTGGCGTAGAGAGTATGCTTGCTCAGAATGCTTTTGTAGGCAGTGCAGAACTGAACCATCAGTTCTTTCTTTTTGTCATGTGCCAAAAAAGCTATATTCATGCTCCATCGCTCCTTTCTTATTTGTAGGGTATGGGTTCGGGGAACCCTTGAATTCTCTTTGCGATCCGTTTGCAGGCCTTGGCAGCTTCGGAACGCTTGTTGTAGCGCAGCAGCGGTTGCTCAAAAGCGGCGGCCAGCGCCACATCCGTATCGTCTGCCACGATGCCCAGCAGCGGCAGACCGGCTCTGTCCATCACATCGTCGATGGTGACGCGGACGGCACGGTACAGTTTTTCGTTGACCCGGTTGACGGCGACCCGCACCTGGGTCTTGCCCATCTGCTCCAGCAGCTCACCGGCCCGGGCAGCATCCCGGACGGAGGCGGGGTCAGCATTGGTGACCAAAATCACCTGATCGGCGTGCTTGGCGCAAAGCTGGAAGCCGGCTTCGATGCCTGCCGGGGCATCCAGCAGGATGAATTGGAATTTTTGCTTAGCCTCTTCCAAAAATGCGGCAAATTTCTCTTCGTCCACAGCGGTGCAGCCACAGTTGACCGGCGCCGTGAGGAAGAAAAGGGTGGGGAAGGCGGGATGCTGGGTGGCTTTCTCCAGAGGATAATTGCCGCTGTATACATCCGTAAAGGAAAGGGCGCAGTAATCCGCCAAGCCCAGGGAAATGTCCAGATTCCGCAGACCGATGTCACAATCAATGCACAGCACCCGTTCGCCGGAATCCGCCAGCGCAGAGGCGATACCGGCGCATAGGGAGGTTTTGCCCGTACCACCCTTGCCGGACAGCACTGCAATCAGTTTACCCATTCCAGATTCGCCTCCTTCGCCAATTTGGTTACATTATAAAGGAAAAACGCACAAAACGCAATAGGGAAATTCAATTTTTTGGAAGTTTTTTCATCACTTTACACAAAAAACGCAGCTGTTGGCGGCAAAGAAGGCTTCGATCTCTGCCCGGTTAGCAGCTACATTGCCCTGCTGAAAATTGGGTTTTCCGCCGCCACGGCCGTTAAGGGCGGCGGTCAGTTCCTTGCCCAGCGTCCGCAGATCGCCGTTTTGGGTGGCGAGGCAGTAGGAAAAGCCGGTGGCATTTTCGGAAAATACGGCGGCATAGCCGGTGACGGTCTGGCTGATGCAGGTGGCAAGCTCCCGCACCTGGGCAGGCTCCAGGCCGGCCTCAAAATGAACAACATTGTTCAGACCGGCGCAGCCGCCGGCGATGGACATAAAGACCTTGGTCTGCAGCTCGGCAGCGTGCTGCTTTTCTCTGGTCAGAGCTTCCTGCACCTTTTGCGCAGCCTCGCCGGTCTGCAAAATTTTGGCGGAAAAGGTTTGGGAAACAATGCGGTTTTGGTCGAAAACAGCGGTCATATACCGATAGGCTCTGCTGCCGCAGACCATCTCAAGCCGCACACCGCCACGAAGCCCGGTGCAGGACAGAATTTTGATCATACCCACTTCGCCGGTATGTGCCACGTGGATGCCACAGCAGGCGCAGCTATCCACATCGCCTACCTGCACGATCCGCACCGGCCAGGGCAGCGGCCGCTTGGTGCGATAGGTAACGCCCGGCAGCTCCTCAGGAGAGGGGATCCAGCATTTTACGGGCAGATTTTTCCAAATGGCTTCATTGGCCTTCTTCTCAAGCTCTGCCAGCTCCCCGGCAGAGATCGGGCCGTCGAAATCCACTTCCATCACATCGGCGCCTACATGGAAGCCGGTATTATGATAGCCAAACCGGGCGTTTATCAATCCGGAGAGGATGTGCTCGCCGGTGTGCTGCTGCATCAGGTCAAAGCGGCGAGCCCAATCGATCCGACCTTCCACGGTTTCGCCAACGGTCAGTTCGCCATCGCAAAGATGCGCAATTTCGTCATCTTTTTCCCGCACATCCAGCACATTCACGCCGCCCAGCGTGCCGATATCACAGGCCTGACCGCCGCCTTCGGGATAAAACGCGGTGGCATCCAGGGTCACAAGATAGCCTTTTTCACATTTTTCGCAGCCGGTGACCGTTGCGGAAAAAGCGGTAAGATGGCAGTCCTCATAAAATAATTTTCTCATAGGAAGCTCCTTCGGATATTTTTTGTGATTATACCCCATTTGAGGGGAATTTGCAATCATTTGACAAGTGTGATATACTAAAAAAGCGTCTTAATAAATTCTTAATAAAGAGAGGGCTTATATGAAAGAGAGATTTCGCCTGACCCCCTTGGAGCGCAGCTGGGTGCTGTATGACATCGGCAATTCCGCGTTTACGCTGCTGGTGGCAACCCTGCTTCCTATTTACTTTAACGCTTTGGCAACCGGTGCCGGTGTCAGCGAGGATATGTACCTGTCCTATTGGGGCTATGCCGGATCAATCGCTACGGCATTGGTGGCCATTATTGGTCCCATCTGCGGCACGATGGCGGACCAAAAGGGTTTCAAAAAGCCCATTTTCCTGGCAACCGTCATTTTGGGCGTTGTGGGCTGTGCGGCGCTGGGCATTACCCAAAACTGGCTGATCTTCCTTGTCATCTTTATCATCGGTAAGGTTGGCTTCAACTCCAGCCTGGTATTTTATGATTCCATGCTGCCGGAAATCACCACCGATAAGCGGATGGATAATGTTTCCACCCTGGGTTATGCCTACGGCTATATCGGCTCTGTCATTCCCTTTGTTGCCTGCCTGATCCCGGTGCTGATGTATGAAAGCTTCGGCATTACGCAGACCACGGCGCTGATTATTGCCTTCCTGGTCACCGCAATTTGGTGGCTGGTGTTCACCCTGCCGCTGCTGAAGCGGTATAAGCAGACCGCTTTCGTGCCCAAGCGCAGCCATCCCGTTGCGGATACCTTCCGCCAGTTATGGCAAACATTGAAGAAGGCCCACAAGGAAAAGCATATTTTCCTGTACCTGCTGGCATTTTTCTTCTTTATCAACGGTGTGTATACCATTATTGATATGGCAACCGCTTACGGTACGGCGTTGGGCCTGGACACCACCGGGCTGCTGCTGGCGCTGCTGCTGACCCAGATCGTGGCATTTCCCTGCGCCATTATCTTCGGCCGGCTGGCGGCCAATCACGATTCCGGCAAGCTGATCAAGATCTGCATTATTTGCTATACCTGCATTACGCTGTTTGCCATGTTCCTGGTGGCGCAGTGGCAGTTCTGGCTGCTGGCCACACTGGTAGGTATGTTCCAGGGTGCAATCCAGGCGCTGAGCCGGTCTTACCTGGGCAAGATCATCCCTGCCGACCAAAGCGGCGAATATTACGGCCTGATGGACATCTGCGGCAAGGGCGCATCGGTTTTGGGTATGGGCCTTGTGGCGGTGATCAATCAGCTGACCACGGGCTGGGATGTGAATATCTTTGGCCTGCAGCTACAGAATGAGAATTTGGCAGTTGGTGCGTTGGTGATTCTGTTTATCATCGGCTATGCCATCTTCTGCAAGTCCGATAAGCTCAGTAAAGAAAGAATGGGCGTGTAAAAATAAAAGGCTTCTCCCAGGAGAAGGCTAAAAAAGGTGTGTGGATTTCTCCACACACCTTTTCTTATTTCTTAGTACATACCACCCTGGGCGGCGGCTGCGGCAGCAGCGGCATCGCCGGCAGGATCGGGCTTGTCGGCCACCAAAGATTCGGTGGTCAGGACGCAGCCTGCGATGGATGCGGCATTCTCCAGGCTGGAGCGGGTGACCTTGGTGGGGTCAACGATGCCGCTGGCGATCATATCCACGAATTCCTCGGTGTAGGCATTGTAGCCGAAGCCTACCTTACCGCAGGTGCGGATCTTTTCATAGACCACGCTGCCGTCAACGCCGGCATTCTCAGCGATCTGACGGATGGGTGCCTGCAGAGCGTGGGCGATGATCTTGGCGCCGGTCTTTTCGTCGCCGGACAGGGTCTCAATCAAAGCCTCGACAGCGGCGATGGCATTGACCTGAGCGGTACCGCCACCGGCTACGATGCCTTCTTCCACAGCGGCACGGGTAGCGTTCAGCGCGTCCTCAACTCTCAGCTTCTGCTCCTTCATGGCAACCTCGGTCTGTGCGCCGACCTTGATAACGGCAACACCGCCGCTGAGCTTTGCCAGGCGCTCCTGCAGCTTCTCACGGTCATAGTCGGAGTTGGTGGTAGCGATGGAAGCACGGATCTGATTTGCACGGGCCTTGATCGCCTCGGGATCACCGGCGCCATCAACGATGGTAGTGGTGTCCTTGGTGATGACAACCTGACGGGCACGGCCCAGATCGGTCAGCTTAGCCTCGGTCAGCTCCATATTCAGCTGGCTGGAGATCACAGTACCGCCGGTGAGGATGGCGATGTCCTGCAGCATCTCCTTGCGGCGATCGCCAAAGCCGGGAGCCTTGACGCAGACGCAGTTGAAGTTACCACGCAGACGGTTGACCAGCAAGGTTGCCAGCGCGTCGCCTTCCACATCCTCGGCAATGATCATCATCTTCTTGCCGGCCTTGACAACAGGCTCCAGGATGGGCAGAATCTCCTGAATGGCGGAGATCTTCTTATCAGTGATCAGCAGGAAGACGTCGTCCAGGACGGCTTCCATCTTGTCGGTATCGGTGACCATATAGGGGGAGATGTAGCCACGGTCGAACTGCATACCCTCAACAACCTCCAGACCGGTCTCGGCGGTCTTGGACTCTTCAATGGTGATAACGCCTTCGGTGCCGACCTTTTCCATAGCTTCGGCAATCAGTGCGCCGATGGCTTCGTCACCGGAGGAAACAGCGCCAACTCTTGCGATGTCGGCAGAGCCGGAAACGGGAACGGAGTTGGCCTTGATTGCTTCCACAGCGGCAGCGACACCCTTCTCGATGCCCTTGCGCATCACCATGGGATTTGCGCCGGCGGACAGATTCTTCAGACCCTCACGGGTGATGGCCTGGGCCAGGACAGTAGCGGTGGTGGTGCCGTCGCCGGCCACATCATTGGTCTTGGTGGCGACTTCACGGATCAGCTGAGCGCCCATATTCTCAAAGGGGTCCTCCAGCTCAACTTCCTTGGCGATGGTGACACCGTCATTGGTAATCAGGGGTGCGCCGTACTTCTTGCCCAGCACAACATTGCGGCCCTTGGGGCCCAGGGTGACCTTAACGGTATCCGCCAGCTGGTCGATACCGGATTGCAGCTTCTTACGGGCTTCTTCGCCGTAAACAATCAATTTTGCCATTACATTTACCTCCTAATCAGTCCAGCACGATGGCGAGAATGTCATCTTGCTTCACAAACTTGTAGTCCACGCCGTCCAGCTTGATTTCGCTGCCGACGTACTGACCGACCACAACCTTATCGCCAGCCTTGACGGTCATCGTTACATCCTTGGTGCCTTCGCCGGCGGCAACGACCTCGTAGATCGCGGGCTTTTCCTTGCTGGAAGTGGCCAGGATGATGCCGAAGGAGGTGGTCTCCTCCGCTTCGTGCTGCTTCAGCAGAACGTTGTCTGCCATGGGTTTCAGTTTCATTTGAATTCCTCCATACGAATTATTCAGTCTGCAGGGAAGCCCTGCCTTTATCTATCTGTTTAGCACTCAGCACACCTGAGTGCTAATACATCATACCCTACTTCTTCCAAAAAAGCAATACCTAAATTTGAAAAAACAGTAAATATTTTGTGTCGAAAACCGTCGCTTGTGCGCTTTGTCAATAAAGCGCGACGAAAAATCGCATTTTTTTACAAATACACCTCTTTACAATGGGTTTTCAGTGTTGTATAATGATGCTGTATGGGGTTATCCCAAAATTAGTATACCATACTGCGAAAAAGCAGTAATTATTGAAATGGAGGAAATTTACCATGTCTGTTAAAGTTGCTATCAACGGTTTTGGCCGTATCGGCCGTCTGGCTTTCCGTCAGATGTTCGGCGCTGAGGGTTTTGAGGTTGTCGCTATCAACGACCTGACTTCCCCCAAGATGCTGGCTCACCTGCTGAAGTATGACTCCACTCAGGGCGCTTACGCTGCTCCCTTCGGTGCTCACACTGTAGAAGCTGGCGAGGACAACATCGTTGTCGACGGCAAGAAGATCACCATCTACGCTAAGGCTAACGCTGCCGAGCTGCCCTGGGGCGAGCTGGGTGTTGACGTTGTCCTGGAGTGCACCGGTTTCTACACCTCCAAGGCTAAGGCTCAGGCTCACATCGACGCCGGCGCCAAGAAGGTCGTTATCTCTGCTCCCGCAGGCAACGATCTGCCCACCATCGTTTACAACGTCAACCACGAGACCCTGACCAAGGAAGACAACATCATCTCTGCTGCTTCCTGCACCACCAACTGCCTGGCTCCCATGGCTAAGGCTCTGAATGACCTGGCTTCCATCGAGTCCGGCATTATGTGCACCATCCACGCTTACACCGGCGATCAGATGATCCTGGACGGTCCCCAGAGAAAGGGCGACCTGCGCCGCTCCCGCGCTGGTGCTATCAACATCGTTCCCAACTCCACCGGTGCTGCTAAGGCTATCGGCCTGGTTATCCCCGAGCTGAACGGCAAGCTGATCGGCGCTGCACAGCGTATCCCCACTCCCACCGGTTCTACCACCATCCTGAACGCTGTTTGCGCTAAGGCTGTTACCGTGGAAGAGATCAACGCTGCCATGAAGGCTGCTGCTACCGAGTCCTACGGTTACAACGAGGACGAGATCGTTTCCTCCGATATCATCGGCATGCGTTTCGGTTCTCTGTTCGATGCTACCCAGACCATGGTCTGTGCTCTGCCCGACGGCAAGACTCAGGTTCAGGTCGTTTCCTGGTACGACAACGAGAACTCCTACGTTTCTCAGATGGTCCGCACCATCAAGTACTTCGCTGAGCTGGCCTAATTTCACCACAGCTTATTAGCACGTCATCCTTCAGGCTGGCCGGGTCTTGGTTTCGGGAATTTTTTTACCTA
>JAZSCE010000072.1:0-12269 GCA_045602725.1 Faecousia sp.
CCCGGGGATCATTGGCAAAGATGATCTCCACCTCAGCGCCGCACTCCCGAATCACATCCCCATAATACTGGACATAATCCACCAGGGTGAAGGGGTGCAGGTTTTCGCCAAAGAGCTGGCGGTACTTTTCCAGAGTCAGCACATCGGAGTAAGGATTGATCTTGGCTTCGTCCAGCTTGTCCAGGGATACCAGCTCATTGCCCACCTCGTCAGAGGGATAGCTGAGCATCAGAACGATCTTCTTTGCGCCCATAGCGATGCCCCGCAGGCAGATGGCGAAACGGTTACGGGACAGAATGGGGAAGATAACGCCGACGGTTCCGCCGCCCAGCTTGGCGCGGACATCCTTGGCAATGGCATCAACGGAGGCGTAGTTGCCCTGGGCACGAGCCACAACGGACTCGGTGATTCCCACCACGTCCCGGTCATTCAGGTGGAAGCCTTCGCACGCAGCGGCTTCGATGACACTATTAACGACGATCTCTGCGAGGTCATCGCCTTCCCGGATAATGGGGCAGCGGATGCCTCTGGAGGTTGTACCGACTTTTCTTTCCATAAAAAGACCTCATTTCGTGGAAATGCCATCAGCATTCCCGACTAATTAAAAACAACATCATAGTTATACCGCAAAATGAATATTATTTCAATATTTTTTTGAAAAAATTTCGCAAAAGGAAAGGGGACTGCGTTTGCAGTCCCTTAATACATTAAAATGCGCAGCGGATGGACCAGCTGTTTTCGTAGACAGCGCCGGGAGCCAGGCGAAGCAGGTCGGGGCGCTCCTCAAAGATGGCAGGCACATCCTCAAAAGATGCCAGGGAGCACCAGGGCTCAATGCAAACATAAGGCGCATCGCTGTGGGGCTTGTGCCAAAAACCGATGTAGCGCATACCGGGATATGTAACGGTGACACTGTGGCTGTCGCCCTCGGCTTCCAAAGTGACTTCCCGGGCCACATTACGAAGCACGACAGCATCGTCATCAAACGCAGAGTGCCGCAGCGGAATAATCTGATCGTCCTTCAGGGCGTAGGGGGCAGTTTCGCCTGTGAAGAGATACCGAGGAGAAACCAGGTACATTTCAGGCTGGCACTTTTCGCTGAAGCGCAGCTGATAGTCCTCAAATTTTTTGCCGGGAACCAGCGGCACATTGAAGCCGGGATGACCGCCGATGCCGAAGGGCAGCTCCTTGTCATCCAGGTTTTCGACTTTATAAAGGGTATCCAGCGTGTCACCACGCAGGGTGTATGCAATGGTAAAGGCAAACTTACGGGGATATACAGCCAGGGTTGCCTCGCTGTGCGTCAGCCGCATTTCCAGATAGGTAGGCTCGTGCCTGACAACCTCAAACTCGCTGAGCCAGGCAAAGCCGTGACAGCCCAGCTCGTACCAGTTGCCGTCCAATCTGTACTTGCCATTTGTCAGCCGGCCAACGGAGGGGAAGATGTTGGGTGCGCGGTCAGCCCAATATTTGGGGTCGCCCTGCCACATATACTCGGTGCCGTCGGCGGCTACGATGGACATCAGCTCTGCGCCCTTGGCAGCTACGGTAACGGTCAGGAATTCATTTTTAATGGTATACATATTATTTCTTCCTTTCATCCTTGATAACGGGGCTCACAGGTCAGGTTAATGCCCAGCCGCTTGAAGGTGCGTTCGTCCACGCTGGACAGAATCACCGAAGAGTGAACATCGCAGCCCCGGAGCTTGCTCAGCTGTTCCATCGCCAGCTCGGCGGTGGGGTTGGTGGCGGCGCTGATGGATAGGGCGATCAGGGTTTCGTCGGTGTGGAGCCGGGGGTTGCGGTTGCCCAGGTGATCCACCTTCAGGTGCTGAATGGGATCAATGGCAATGGGGGAAATTAAATGCAGATCGTCCGGCATATTGCCCAGCGCCTTCAATGCGTTCAACAGCAGCGCAGAGGAGGATCCCAGCAGATTGGAGGTCTTGGCGGTGATGATCCGGCCGTCAGGCAGCTCGATGGCCGCAGCCGGCAGACCGGTCTCATCTGCCCGCTTCAGCGCGGCAGCGACCACCTTGCGGCTGGAAATATCCACGCCGGCCTTCTTCATCAAAAGCTCCAGCTTGGCCACGGTCTCTGCCGTACCCTTGCCCTTTTTGTGGGCGCAGATAGCATCGTAATACCGGCGGATGATCTCCTGCCGGGAGGCTTCTTTTACTGCCGTATCATCGGTGATGCAATTGCCCACCATATTGACACCCATATCCGTGGGAGATTTGTAGGGACATTCGCCCAAAATCTTCTCGAACATAGCGACCAGAACGGGGAATGCTTCCACATCCCGGTTGTAATTAACGGTGATCTTGCCGTAGGCATCCAAATGGAAGGGGTCGATCATGTTCACATCGCTGAGGTCAGCGGTGGCGGCTTCGTAAGCCAAATTCACCGGGTGATTCAGTGGAAGATTCCATACAGGGAAGGTCTCAAATTTGGCATAGCCGGCCTGCACGCCACGCTTATGCTCGTGGTAAAGCTGGCTCATACAGGTGGCCAGCTTGCCGCTGCCGGGACCCGGTGCGGTAACCACCACCAGCTCACGGGTGGTTTCGATATATTCATTGCGGCCATAGCCTTCATCGCTGACGATGTGGGAGATGTTGGCGGGATAGCCTTCGATGGCGTAGTGGTGATAGACCTTAACGCCCATACCTTCCAGCCGTACCTGGAATGCCTGGGTGCCGGCCTGCTTGTTGAAGCGAGTCAGTACCACGCTGGAAACATACAGCCCCAGGCCCCGGAACAGGCCAATGAGCCGGATCACATCCAGATCGTAGGTAATGCCCAGGTCGCCACGGACCTTGCTCTTTTCGATATCCGCCGCATTGATGGCGATGACCATCTCCACCTGATCCTTTAGCTGCAGCAGCATTTTCAGCTTACTGTCGGGCTGGAAGCCGGGAAGCACCCGGGATGCGTGATAATCGTCGTACAGCTTGCCGCCGAACTCCAGGTACAGCTTACCGCCGAAGGCCCTGATCCGTTCCCGGATATGGGCAGACTGGGTCTGCAGATATTGTTCATTGTTAAAACCAATGCATCTCATATCGGCACCTCGCATAAAAGTACTACCCAATTATTGTAAACGATTGGATGAAAAATAGCAAGGAGATTCTTTGTTCAAAAATAATTTATAAATGAAGGCTTGACATTTTTAGCACTCTGGTGTATAGTGTGCTTAGCACTCAGGTGCGTTGAGTGCTAATTCCACGAAGGAGGGCCGGTATGGAACTGACCGAACGGAAAAAGAAGGTACTGCGCTGTATTGTAGACCTGTATATCCGAACCGCTGAGCCGGTGGGCTCAAAAGCCATCGCGCAGTTGCCGGATATGAACTATTCTCCTGCAACCATCCGCAATGAAATGGCGGATCTGACAAGTATGGGCTATTTGGAGCAGCCCCATACCAGCGCAGGCAGAGTTCCCTCCGCTGCCGGTTATCGGCTGTATGTGGATGAGCTGATGGCGGAATACCGCCTGAGCCTGGACGAAACCCAGTCCATTAATATCGCCATCGAGGAAAAGATGCAGCGTGTGGATAAGTTGATGGAAAAAGTGGCAAGATTGGTATCCCAGGCTACAGATCTTCCGGCAATCTCCGTAGCATCCCGCAGCGCCGGCGTTACCGCAAAGCGGTTTGACCTGATCAAGGCCGGCGAAGGCAGCATCATTTTGGTGGTGATGCTTAGCACCGATGAAGTGGTCAACAAGCTGATCAAGTTGCCTGTGGCCATCGAAGAGAGCGATTTGAAGCTGGTTGGCGCTGTGCTGAATGCAACGATGACACAGATTTCCACAGAGGAATTTACCCCCAATCTTATGGAGCGGGTGATGAATTCTGCCGGTATGGGCGCAAGCCTGGTGCCGGTGATCGTGGAGTTCGTGATCGAGACTCTGCGCCGGCAGGAAAGCGCCAATATGGCGGTGGCCGGTCACGTACGGCTGCTGGAGCAGCCGGAATACCGCAGTATCGACAAGGCGCAGCGTGTGCTGTCCTCCTTGGATGAGGGCGCGCTGAGCAATCTGCCGGCTGTGATGCAAAATGCCAACGGCACGAAGGTGCTGGTTGGCCCGGAAAATATTACCGAAGAGCTGAAGGACACTTCTGTTGTTATGACAAAGTTCGACATTGGCGACGGCCTGCAGGGTATGATCGGCGTGGTCGGTCCCACCCGTATGGACTATGCGAAGGTCACTGCCAGATTGAGCTACTTCGCAGAGAGCCTGAGCAAGATGTTCAGCAAGCCGGAGCAGGGACAGCTGCCCACGGCTGACACAGAAGAATGACCCATCATCAGGAGGCAAATATGGCAAGAAAGAAGAAAAACCCCGAGGAGCAGCAGACACCTGTGGAAGAAACTGTAGCAGAGCCTACTGTTGACCCTTGGGAAGAAAAATACAACGCAGAGCGGGATTCCCATCTGCGGCTGGCAGCGGAATTTGATAATTTCCGCAAGCGCACCCTGAAGGAGAAGGAAAGCTCCTACGCAAATGGCAAGGCCGATGCGGTGGAGAAGCTCCTGCCGGTGTACGACAATCTGGAGCGGGCCCTCAATCAGCCCACCGAGGATGCCGCCTACAAAAAAGGCGTAGAAATGACAATGACCGAGCTTACCAGGATCCTGACAGCCTTGGGCGTAGAGATTTTTGGCGAGGTAGGGGAGACGTTTGACCCCAATATGCACAATGCCGTGATGCACACGGAGGACGAAAACTTTGGCGAAAATACCATCTCGATGGTGTTCCAAAAGGGCTTCCGTATGGGCGAAAAGATCGTAAGATTCGCCATGGTGCAAGTGGCAAACTAAACAAAGCCTCCCTTGTGAAAGGGAGGTGGCAGTCTGAAAGGCTGACGGAGGGATTGGCAATCCCCCAGTCTGCTGACGCAGACAGCCCCCTTTACACAAGGGGGCCATGATATGGTTTACTATTTAACATTTATATAGGAGGAAATTTATTATGAGTAAGATTATTGGTATTGATTTGGGTACTACCAACTCCTGCGTGGCAGTTTTGGAAGGCGGCGAGCCTGTCGTTATCGCCAACGCTGAAGGTGGCCGTACCACACCGTCCGTTGTTGCGTTTTCCAAGACCGGCGAGAGAATGGTAGGCCAGGTGGCAAAGCGCCAGGCTGTTACCAACGCTGACCGTACCGTTGCATCCATCAAGCGCCATATGGGCGAAGATTACAAGATCACCATCGACGGCAAGGCTTACACACCGCAGGAGATCAGCGCTATGACCCTGGCAAAGCTGAAGGCCGATGCAGAGGCTTATTTGGGCCAGAGCGTCACCGAGGCGGTTATCACCGTTCCCGCTTACTTCTCCGATGCACAGCGTCAGGCCACCAAGGATGCCGGCAAGATCGCCGGCCTGGATGTCAAGCGTATTATCAACGAGCCCACCGCTGCTGCTTTGGCTTACGGCCTGGATAAGGAAAGCGAGCAGAAGATTATGGTTTACGACCTGGGTGGCGGCACCTTCGACGTCCCCATTTTGGAGATCGGTGACGGCGTTGTGGAGGTTAAGGCTACCTCCGGCGACACCTGCCTGGGTGGCGATGACTTCGACCAGAGAATTATGGATTACCTGGTTGCCGAGTTCAAGAAGGCAGAGGGTGTGGACCTGAGCAAGGACCGTGTGGCTATGCAGCGCCTGAAGGAAGCTGCTGAAAAGGCGAAGATCGAGCTGTCCGGTATGACCACCACCGCAATCAACCTGCCCTATATCACCGCCGATGCAACCGGCCCCAAGCACCTGGATGTGACGCTGACCCGTGCCAAGTTCAACGAACTGACCGCCGACCTGGTGGAGCGCACCCTGAAGCCTGTCAACCAGGCGCTGTCTGATGCCGGCCTGAAGCCCGATCAGCTGGACAAGGTCCTGCTGGTTGGTGGCTCTACCCGTATCCCTGCTGTGCAGGAAGCGGTTAAGAAAATCACCGGTAAGGACGGCTTCAAGGGCATTAACCCCGATGAGTGCGTTGCTGTTGGCGCTGCTATTCAGGGCGGCGTTCTGACCGGCGATGTGCAGGATATCCTGCTGCTGGATGTTACCCCCCTGTCCCTGGGCATCGAGACGATGGGCGGCGTGTTCACCCGCCTGATCGAGCGCAACTCCACCATTCCCACCCGCAAGAGTCAGATCTTCTCTACCGCCGCTGACGGACAGACCTCTGTTGATGTCCACGTTCTGCAGGGCGAGCGTGAGATGGCTGCTTACAATAAGACCCTGGGCCGCTTCCAGCTCAGCGGCATCGCTCCGGCACCCCGTGGTGTTCCTCAGATCGAGGTTACCTTCGATATCGACGCCAACGGCATCGTGAAGGTCTCCGCCAAGGATCTGGGCACCGGCAAGGAGCAGAATATCTCCATCACCGCATCCACCAACCTGAGCCAGGAGGACATCGATAAGGCTGTCCGTGAGGCTGAGCAGTATGCCGCCGAGGATAAGGCTCGCAAGGAAGAAGTGGATACCCACAATATGGCTGATCAGACCATCTATCAGACCGAAAAGACTCTGGGCGAGCTGGGCGATAAGATCAGCGAGGAAGAAAAGGCTACCATTCAGGCTGCCATCGACAACCTGAAGGAGGTCAACAAGGGCAACGATGTGGCTGCCATCAAGGCTGCTACTGAGGAAGTGCAGAAGGCATTTTACGCTGTGTCCGAGAAGTTGTATCAGCAGGCCGGCCCGCAGGGTCAGCCCGGTGCACAGGGCCAGGGCGGCGATGACGGCGTGGTAGACGCTGACTACGAGACCGTTGACTAAACTGTAACCCCAAGGGGCGGCAAACCGCCGCCCCTTGTTGGTGTATTTCCCATCTGTTGAGGTGAATCCATATGGCAGAAAATAAGCGCGATTATTACGAGGTGCTGGGGCTGCAAAAGGGTGCCAGCGCTGAGGACATAAAAAAGGCGTACCGGAAGCTGGCCATGAAATACCATCCCGACCGGAATCCGGATAATAAAGAGGCAGAAGAAAAATTCAAGGAAGCAGCAGAAGCCTACGAGGTGCTGTCCGACGATGAAAAGCGTGCCCGTTACGATCAGTTTGGCTTTGCCGGCGTGGATCCCAATTACGGCGCAGGTCAGGGCGGCAGTGGCTATGGCGGTTTTGGCGGCTTCGGTGACTTTGGCGATTTGGGCGACATCTTCGGCTCCTTCTTTGGTGGTGGCGCATCCCGGCGTGCCAATGCCAACGCACCCCGTCGGGGCGAAAATGTAGGCGCTCGGCTGGATCTGACCTTTGAAGAGGCTGCCTTTGGCTGCGAAAAAGAGGTGCAAGTGCCCAGAGTCGAGAATTGCTCCGCCTGCTCCGGCACCGGCTCTGCCGATGGCAGAATGGAAACCTGTTCTATGTGCCGTGGCGCCGGTAAGGTGCGCACTACGCAGAATTTTATGGGTATGGCGGTGCAATCGACCACTACTTGTCCTCAATGTAGCGGCCGTGGTAAGTTTGTGCGCAATCCCTGTGTCACTTGCCGCGGCAAGGGCAAGGTATGCCACACCCAAAAGATCAAGGTGAAAGTGCCTGCCGGTGTGGATGACGGACAGAGCATCCGTGTTCGTGGCGAAGGCTGCGTAGGCGATAACGGCGGCCCCAACGGTGGCCTGCTGGCGGATGTGCATATCAGGCGCCATCCCATCTTCAGCCGTGAGGACTATACGGTATACTGCGAAGTGCCCATTTCCTTTGCGCAGGCAGCGCTGGGCGCGGAAATTCAGGTGCCTACGCTGGATGGCAAGGTTTCCTTTACAATTCCCGAAGGCACACAGACCGGCAGCGTATTCACCCTGAGCGGTAAGGGCATCCCGGTGGTGAACAATCCCCGCCGCCGTGGAGACCAGCGATTCACCGTAGTGGTAGAGACCCCCACCAAGCTGTCCAAGGAGCAGAAGGAGCTGCTGCGGCAACTGGATGAACCCATTGAAGATGCCCCCAAGCGCAAAAAGTTTTTCGATGCTATAAAAGACTTGTTTGACTAATACGGAGGATAAAAAATGAAGCGTACAGACTATATCAGCTGGGATGAATATTTTATGGGCATTGCTATGCTGGCAGCCCGCCGCAGTAAAGACCCCAATACCCAGGTTGGCGCCTGCATCGTGTCCAAAGACAATATCATTATTTCCACCGGCTATAACGGTATGCCCAAGGGCTGCAGCGATGACGAATTTCCCTGGGAGCGCACCGGCGAGCAGACCAAGTACGCCTATGTGGTCCACGCAGAGCTGAATGCCATCCTCAATGCCAATGGCCGCGACCTGCGCGACAGCCGCATTTATGTGGCGCTGTTCCCCTGCAATGAATGTGCCAAGGCTATCATTCAGAGCGGCGTGAAGGAAGTGTTCTATCTGTCTGATAAGTACAAGGACACTATGGGAAACTTGGCGTCCAAGCGGATGCTGGATGCAGCCGGTGTCAAGTACACCCAGCTACATACGGACATCCAATCCATTACGCTGGACTTTATCCCCGAAGAAGATAAGTAAAACCTATCCGGTTGCTGCGGCAACCGGATATTTTTCTGCGCATTTGTTGGCATAAAATGGATTGCAATTCTAATATAGGTGTGATAAAATAATAAAAGGTATGGCCATATAGCCAACCAATACAGAATAAAGGTGGAATCGAATTGCAAATTGAAAGAGCAGCCTATGCATTTCAAATGGATGGCAATCCTGTTTCCTGCGTGGAATTGACCCAGGGCCACATCAACAAGACTCTGCGCATCACCACGGACACCGGTATGGAATATGTCCTGCAGAGGATCAACAAATATGTCTTTCGTGACCCCATTCGTCTGATGGGCAACATCAGCGCCGTTACAGAATACTTGCGGCAGCGTGTGGAGGATACACGGCAGGCACAGCACTTTATTCCTACATTTAAGGGTACTTATTATCACAGAGATCGCAATGGCGAATTTTGGCGAATGAGCGAGTTCGTGGGCGGCTTCTGCCTGGATGCGCCGGAAACGCCGGAGGATTTTTACCAGAGCGCATTGGCTTTTGGTCGTTTCCAGCATATGTTGGCGGATTTCCCGGTAGAGCAGCTGTATGAAACCATCCCGGAATTCCACAACACCATTGACCGTTATCGCCAGTTCAAAGCGTCTGTAGAATTGGATTCCTGTGGCCGGGTATCCCAGGTGCAGGCAGAAATCAAGTATATCCTGAAACAGGAAGAACTGGCCGGAACCCTGCAGAAAATGCGGGAAAGCGGCGAGCTTCCCCTGCGTGTGACCCACAATGACACTAAGCTGAACAATGTCCTGCTGGACGGGAAGACCCGCAAGGCGCTGTGCGTACTGGACCTGGATACGGTTATGCCGGGCCTCAGCGTGTATGACTTTGGTGATGCCATCCGCTTCGGCGCTGCAACGGCAGCAGAGGATGAGCCGGATGTGGACAAGATGGAGCTGGATCTGGAGCTGTTCCGGGTCTATACCGAAGGGTATTTGGAGGCTGCGCCGTCCCTGACGGACAAGGAAGTGGAGATGCTTCCGATGGGCGCACTGATTATGACCCTGGAGGTTGCCAACCGTTTCCTGAAGGACTTTATCGACGGCGACCTGTACTTTAAGACAAGCTACCCCGAGCACAACCTGATCCGTGCCCGCACGCAGATCAAGCTGGCGATGGATATGCAGGCAAAATGGAAAGAAATGAATCAAATCGTGGCGCAGGCCGCAGCAAAGATTCGCAAGCACTAAGGAGGACCACCACTATGAACTATCTTGGCGTAAACTACAATTACAAGCACGTCCCCAAGCTGGACCCTGAATTCATCCCCTTTGGCGTGTGGATGGATGCTTATCAGGAAGGCGCTACCGTTCCCGTCGCCATTGCTGTTGAGCGCAATGAGGGCTTCATCTCCGTGCGCAAGGCAAAGATCCATGGCACTGCCGAAATGGCTGACGCTGACTATCGCTTTATCGAGCGCTATATGAAGTTCCTGCTGTGGTCCATCGGCGGCTTCCGTGTGTATATCTGTGGCTGCAGCGACATTGCAAAGAAGCTGCAGAAGGCTTACACCCCCGAAGGCGAGCGTGCGTTTGACTATGACTTCTTCCAGAAGCTGTACGAGCAGCCTCTGCAGATCCTGGATCTGCCGCTGGAGGCTTGCCCCGCTGCCAACGAAGCACCCCGCCCCATCGGCGGCCACGTAAACGGTTGCCGTATCGGCTTCGATGCCGGCGGATCTGACCGGAAAGTCAGCGCTGTCATTGACGGCGAGGTGGTTTACTCCGAGGAGGTTGTTTGGCTGCCCAAGGTCAATCCCGACCCTAATTATCAATATGAGGGCATTTTGGATTCCTTCCGCACCGCTGCTTCCAAGATGCCCCGTGTTGACGGCATCGGTGTTTCCTCTGCCGGCGTTTTCATCGGCAATGCACCGATGATCTCCAGCATTTTCTACTGCGTTCCAAGAGAGCGTTGGGACGAGGTCAAAACCGTATTTGACCGTGCCGCTGCCGAGATCGGTGATGTGCCCATCGTTGTTGCAAACGATGGCGACGTTTCTGCTCTGGCCGGTGCTATGGGTATGGACTGCGGCTGCATTATGGGCCTGGCAATGGGCACCAGCGAAGCTGTTGGCTATGTTGACAAGGACAAGAATGTTTTGGGCTGGATCAGCGAGTTGGCATTTGCCCCCGTTGATCTGAACGAGAATGCCCTGGTGGACGAGTGGTCCACTGACCTGGGCGTTGGCTGCAAGTATTTCTCCCAGGATGCCGTTATTAAGCTGGCACCCAGAGCCGGTATCGAGATCGATCCCACTCTGACACCTGCGCAGAAGCTGAAGGTCGTTCAGGCGCTGATGGAGCAGGATGATCCCCGTGCCCAGGCTGTGTTCTATGATATCGGCGTTTACCTGGCTTACGCTGTTCAGCAGTACGCAAAGTTCTATGACCTGAAGCGGATGATGGTGCTGGGCCGTGTTATGTCCGGCAAGGGTGGCGATACTATCCTGGCTACCTGCCAAAAGGTGTTGGCCGATGAGTTCCCCGCACTGGCAGAGCAGATCACGGTTATGCTGCCTGATGAGAACACCCGCCGTGTAGGTCAGTCTGTGGCTGCGGCCAGCCTGCCGGATATCGGCTAAAGAGGAGAGAAACCTATGTTTTTCAAGAATGCTAGAATCTTTTGCTCCGATTTTCATTTCCATATCGGTGCATTCGAGGTAAAGGACGGCGTATTCGGTGAGATCCTGCCCCAGGATGTTCCCGAGGATGCCATTGACCTCAATGGCGCTACCGTCATTCCCGGCCTGGTGGATGCCCACATTCACGGCGCTGCCGGTGCTGACTTCTCCGACGGCGATTACGAAGGCCTGAAAAAGATGGCTGCGAAGCTGGCTTCCTTTGGCGTTACCTCCTTTGCGCCCACTTCTATGACCCTGCCGTATGAGACCCTTGCCAAGGCATTTGCTACTGCAAAGCAGTTTGTGGAGGAAGCGCCCGAGGGCTGCGCCCGTGTGCTGGGTATTCATATGGAAGGCCCCTATTTTTCTGAGAAGAAGAAGGGTGCACAGAATGGCGCATACCTGAAAACCCCTGATTTTGAGGGCTTCAAGAAGCTGTATGATGGCTGCGGCGGTTTGGTCCGCATTGCCGATGTGGCACCTGAGCTGGATGGCGCTGCTGCGTTCGTTGAGCAGGCCAGCAAGCTGTGCACCGTTTCCGTTGCCCATACCGATTCCGACTATGACCACGCCAAGACCGCTTTCGGCCTGGGCGCTACCCACCTGACCCACATGTACAACGGTATGCCCGGCATTCACCACAGAAATCCCGGTGTGATCCCGGCTGCTGCCGAGAATCCCCACGTTCGTGCAGAGCTGATCTGCGACGGTCTGCACATTCATCCTGCTGCTGTCCGACTGGCATTCCAGATTTTCGGCGGCGCCCGGATGGTGCTGATCTCCGATGCCCTGCGCTGCTGCGGTATGCCGGAGGGCGAGTTGGAGCTGGGCGGTCAGATGGCTTACCTGAAGGGCGGTGTTGCCCGCTTGGCTGACGGCACCATCGCCGGTGCAGCTACCAACCTGTTTGACGGTATGCGCAATGCCATCCTCTTCGGTATCCCCGAGGAAGATGCCGTCCGCGCGGCCACTGCCAACCCTGCTGCTGCGCTGAATGCAACCGACCGCGTTGGCTCCATTGCCACCGGCAAGCGGGCAGACTTCATCGTCTGCCGCGGCGATTACACCGGTAAGCGTGTCTTCCTCGGCGGCAAGGAAAT